>JBHAZZ010000043.1:0-16539 GCA_041781275.1 Moraxella sp. | reverse complement strand
CGTTTTGATGAGATTTGTCAGCGTGAACGTTGTCCTTATGCGGTGCTTGGGGTGGCAACCGATGTTCGCCATCTCAAAGTAGATGACACGCTTTTGCCTGAGCAGCCTGTGGACTTACCTATGCAAGTGCTATTGGGCGGCACACCAAAAATGAAACGTTCATTTGTTCGTAGTGCACCAAATCTCAAACCACTAAGCCTTGATAAAGTGGATTTGGTTCAAAGTGTCAATGATGTACTAAGACACCCAACTGTAGCGAGCAAATCATTCCTAATCAGCATTGGCGACCGTTCCATCACAGGTATGATTGCACGAGATCAGTATGTGAGCGCTTATCAAGTGCCTGTAGCGGACGCTGCGGTAACGACCACAGGACTGCTTGCTGATACGGGCGAAGCGATGGCGATGGGCGAGCGTACCCCTGTGGCACTGATTAACCCCAAAGCGTCCGCCCGTCTTGCGGTGGCAGAAACCATCACCAATTTGGCGTCGGCACGCATTAACAAAATCAGCGACATTGTGCTGTCAGCCAACTGGATGGCGGCGTGTGGCGAAGACAAAGAAGACGCAGCGCTTTTTGACGCAGTACACGCCATCGGCGAAGAGCTGTGCCCTGCACTAGGCATTTGTATTCCTGTGGGCAAAGACAGCTTGTCCATGCGTGCCACTTGGTCGGACAAAGATGGCGATAAACAAGTGGTGTCGCCGTTAAGCCTTGTAATCACAGGGTTTGCGCCTGTGCTTGATGTTCACAAAACCCTAACGCCTGAACTGACCAACCAAGACAGTTTCTTGTATCGTCTTGATTTGTCAAAAGGCAAATTCCGTTTGGGTGGCTCAATTCTTGCCCAAACCATCAGACAGCTTGGCGATGACTGCCCCGATGTGGACAGCGCCAGTGAATTAACCCAGTTCTTTGATTTTATTCAAGAAGCCAACAACCAAGGGCTGATTTGTGCGTATCATGACATTTCTGATGGCGGTCTTGTGGCAACTGTAGTAGAAATGCAGTTTACCGCACGAGTGGCGATTGAGCTTAGTTTGACCAGTCAAAATGTGTTGGGTGAATTGTTTGCCGAAGAGCTTGGTGCAGTGGTGCAAGTATTGCCAAATGTGCAAGCGGACTTTGTCGCTTTGGCAGATAAGATGGGTGTGGGCGAGCTACTTAGCCAAATTGGTGCGGTCAAAGAAACCGTCAAAGGTGGCGGTGATGTAGACGATTTGACCATCGTTACCCATGAACAAACCTACAGCTTTAAACGTGCCAAATTGCAACAAGAATGGACAAAGGTGAGCCATGCCATCGCCCGTCTGCGTGATAATCCTGACTGCGCTGACCAAGAATTTGCGCTGATTGCTGACACCAACCATCACGGCTTGACCGCTTTTGCCAATTATGACCTAAATCAAGCCATCGAAGCGCCGTATCTCAATAGCCGTACCACCACGCCCAAAGTGGCGATTTTGCGTGAACAAGGCGTGAACGGTCATGTAGAAATGGGTGCAGGCTTTAAGTTGGCAGGCTTTGACGCCATTGACGTACACATGAGCGATTTGATGAGTGGTCGGGTCAATTTGCGTGATTTTGAAGGCTTGGTGGCGTGTGGTGGCTTTAGTTATGGCGATGTCTTGGGTGCAGGCTCTGGCTGGGCAAATTCGGTGCTGTTTCATGAAGAGCTGCGCATGATGTTTGCTAGATTTTTCCATCGCCCCGAAACCTTTACCCTTGGTGTGTGTAACGGCTGTCAGATGATGAGTCAGCTCAAAGACTTGATGGTGGGGGCGGAGCATTTCCCACGCTTTACTTATAATCAGTCTGCCCGTTTTGAAGCACGCACGGTCAATGTTCGTGTGGAGCGCACCAAGTCGGTACTATTAAAAGGTATGCAAGACAGCATTTTGCCCATCGCTGTGGCGCACGGTGAAGGGTATGCGCAGTTGTCTGATAAGGCGCTTGCCGAGCTGACCGCTCATGGTCAAATTGCCCTGCGTTATGTGGACAGCACTGGCAATCCCACCGAACGCTACCCCCTAAACCCCAACGGTTCACCACAAGGCATTACGGGCGTGTGTAGTAATGATGGGCGAGTTACTTTGATGATGCCACACCCAGAGCGTAATTTGCATGCCATCAATCACTCTTGGAAGCCAAGCGGGTGGGACAAAGACGGCGCATGGTTAAGACTGTTCCGTAACGCACGGGCGTTTTTGCGCTAATCAAACATAAAACCACAAAAACCAACCCTTTGCGGCTGGTTTTTGTTTTTAAGGGAGAAAAAATGAAAACATTGGGCATTATTGGCGGTATGTCGCCTGCGTCCACCGCCATTTATTATGAAGGCATTAATCGGCTTGTCAATGAACAAAAAGGCGGTAATACGTCCGCCCCTTTGATTGTATATAGTGTCAATTTTGAAGAGATTGCTCAGTATCAACGTGATGGCGATTGGGGTAGGGCAGGCGAGTATTTGGCGCAGATTGCCCAACGCTTACAAGACATGGGTGCAGAAGGTATCATGCTTGCCACCAACACCATGCATAAGGTGGCAGATGACATCATCGCTGCCATTGATGTGCCGTTTTTGCACATTGCGGACGCCACTGCACAGGCGATTTTGGCGCAAAATCTTCATCAAGTGGCTTTGTTAGGCACGGCTTTTACCATGCGTGAAGCTTTTTATAGGGACAGACTTGCCAGTTTTGGCATTGATTGCCTTGTGCCTGATGAAAGTGAACAGGCAGACATTCATCGCATTATTTTTGATGAATTGACTTTGGGTAAAATAACTACAGCGTCCAAACAGCGCTATTTACAAGTGATTGACAATTTATAAAGTCAAGGTGCAAAAGGCGTGGTGCTAGGCTGTACAGAAATTGGGCTTTTGATAACACAACAAGACATCGTACTGCCAATGTTTGATACAGCGTGGGTGCATATTGAGCAGGGGGCAAGGTTTGTGTTGGACTTATGATGGGCGACACAAAAGACAAACAGTTTGAATATTTTCCATCATCAAACGGACCGTATTTAACATAATATTGTCATATTCATGACCAACGGCACTCAGGCACGGACGAAACAACTGCAAGCAATTTTCATACCATATTTGGTTAAATTTTGTTTATTTTTGCAATTTTTGCTGACAAGGACGACTTCAAAGCGGATAAAGGGTGATGAGTTCAAGAATGAATTTTAGTATAATTAGCCCTTTAGCAAAACTTTGACATAAAAACAGTTGGATTATTCCCCTATGATTACCCTAAGTAAGTTTGAACGCTTGGTCATGGCAAACATTACTCAAAAATCGATCGAGCTGCCCGACATGGGTGAAGACGGCGAACTTTTGGGTTCATGGGCCTTAAGTTTGTCGGGCATGAATAAACATGAGCAGTACGCCCATATCCAAAGTTTGCTTAGCGATATGTTGGTGGCAAACCAAGACGACAAAAGCTGTTTGCAAATGATGGCGGTCTTGACCCCGACAATAGAGCGAATCATCGGACAGCTTCGCAATGACTATATTTATGAACATCAAAATCTGACCGACACCCAACAACAAAGCACCAGCGAAGTGCGCAGTTTGTATTTTTTGATGGTATTGATTTACAAAAATATTGCGTCTCGGGCGTATGTACAGCTACATCAAAGCGATAATGCAGACAGCCCCCTAAACGATAATTGGCTCAAAAAACTGGTAAAAACCGTCAGCGGCGACAACAAAGACAGCATTGCCATCGCCATTTATCATATGGTGCGTTTGTATGTGCAGTTATTGCTTGAATATGCGCTGACCTATCAAAGAGCCCCAAGGGTGATCTGGCAGCAGCTAAACTTTTGGTATTTGCGTGCCATTTTGGAAGGGGTGGCGTATCAAGACGTTCAAAAATTTGACAAACACCTTGTACAAGACAGCATTCATAAACAATACGAACAAGCGTGTATTGCCAGTTTTACCAACTTTTTTGCCTATCGCAGACAAGACATTTTAAATATTTTTAAGGTCATGCCGTCTTGGACAAAATATGTTCACAGTACGTTTGAGCCACGCCCTGAACTAAAAATTTTTGTCAATTTGCTGGGCAATCACCCACCAGAGCTCATTACCCCTTATGCCACAGTAAACCCCTACAGCGATGAATATCAGTGCTTGTTTTTTGATGCGGACGAGCTGATTAATTACTTAATAGAAGTCAGAGCCGGCAAACACATCACCAGTGATGCCCAAAGTGCGTTTGAAGTGCGTCTTGCCAAAATGGTGCTACTGGCGTTTGATAGACAAGCCAAACAAGACAGAATTGACCGTATTGGTGAGCAAGGCGGTCAGCTTTTGACGGGATTTTCGGCGATTTTTCATGAGTTGTCAGGCGGTAGGGAACTTGGCGAAGTGATCAACCAAAAAGCCTTGGCGGACAGCTATCAGCCCCGCTCGGTACAACCGCCGCTTGCGCCCCCCCACCCCCAAGAAACGGTCAAAATCACCAGTAAAAATGACAACATGGCACGTTTTAATTACACCAAAGCCTTTAAGGTCAATGAAGACGTGCGAGAAAGTGTGCCCGATCGTTCTTTTTTGCAGGTGTTTGGACTGTTTGCGCTCAAATCAGACAATTCCAAAAACGCCAATCCGTGGCAGCTTGGCATTGCTCATTGGGTGGATCGTTATCATGACGACATTGAAGTAGATGGGCGTTTTTTGGGACGGATTTTGATGGCGGTGGGTGTGCGACTTTTGACCAGCGATCGCCGCAGCCAAGATTATGCTTATGCGTTATTGATTGATGGCGATGAATTGAACAAACAAAGCACGCTGATCGTGCCACGTTATCATTTTAATGTGGGGGATTTGGTATTGATGCGTGTGGACACCAAAGAAATTCAGCTAAGACTGGAACGCAATCTGTTGTCCACCGATGAAATAGAGCAGTACCAGATTGTGCGTTTGACCAATTAAGTTGTAAAGTCATTGTAGTAAATCAATATCGGACAAACTGCGGTGTTTTTCCGATTAAAATTGTGGTGTTGGGTTTATTTTTGCAAGAATTGAAGTAAGTTTATGAATGGTTTTTGTTATTTTTGGTAACAGCCGTTGTTATTGTGTGAAATTATCGCTATAAAAGATGATAACACAGCCCTAAGTTTTAACAATCAAAAGAAGTGAATAATAATGGTTAAAAAAATCTTAAATTTGTTGGTGATTGATGAAGAGCAGTTATATGCCGAACATTTGGTAAAGCTGTTGTCAGCATATTATGATGAAGTTAATTTGGGGTTTTTGGACGACAAAACCGAACTTATCAAAAATTTACGCCTTGAATGGGACGTGCTAATTTTTAACCGTGCTTATGACATGACCTTGACAGACGTGGTGGGTATCATTCAAGAACAAGGATCTTTGGTTTCCATCATTGGTTTGGTACAAAACCCACAAACCGCCCGCCTAAATGAGTTTGGACACCCTGAACTGATGCACGGCGACATGGTACAAACATTGACTGTGGGACAAGATGAAGCCATTGTGATGGCAGTGTGTTTGCAGGCGGATTACATTAAATGCAGACGACAAATGGCAAATTTAAGGCTGATTTTAAAAGAAGCAGAGCAGCGAGCCAACATTTTAATCAAAAACTCCAAATCTGCCGTGGCATACATTGATCAAGGCGTACATATTTTTGCCAACGATCCATATCTTGAGATGTTTGGTTATAAAGCGATGGAAGACATCATCGGCGTGCCTGTGGTGGATTTGATTGCCGGTGGCGACAACATTAAGGGCTTTAAACAATTTTTGCGCAAGTTTGATAAAGGCGATCGCTCTCAGGTGGAATTTGCCTTTGAAAGTAAACGCACCGACGGATCGACATTTGCGTCCAAATTACAACTTGCCGCTGCCACCTTAGATGGCGAACCTGTTACGCAAATGATCATTCAACAAAATATGGCAGGCGATGCCGAATTGGTGCAAAAACTTGCCGAAGCCGAGCGTCAAGACAGCTTGACAGGGCTACATAACCGCACCGCTTTTGGACGTTTTTTGGAAAAAGCTTATCAGCAAACTCAGTCAGGCGACATCAAATCGGCAAGCTTGTTGTACATTCGCATGGATAACGCCGCCACCATTCACTCAAGCACCGGCATTGCAGGGCTAGACGTTGCCATTAAGCAAGTGGCGTATATGTTGGACGAACAATTTAAAACGCAAGACACACTGTCTTTGGCACGCTTTAGCGACAGCAGTTTTGCGGCGATTGTTTATGACATACACCAAGACGACGTACTAGCCTTTGCCGACACCGTCTGCCAAAAAGTGGCAGGTATGTTGATAGAAGTGGGCAGCCGTACTGTAACTACCACCTTGTCCATTGGGGTGGTGATGATGGACATGAATAGCCCTGAACCGCAAACCCTGCTAGAAAGAGCGGTAGATACCACTGCACAAATTGACATAGAGTCCGAAACTGACAAGGTAAAACTGTTTGACATCAGTAAACTGGCAGGAGAAGACGATGGCGTGATGGCAGAATACCTACAAAACGCCATTGCAAATAATACCTTAAACTTAAGCTATCAAACCATTTATGACATTGAACAAGACAACAGTAATCTGTTTGAAGTTTATGTTACTTTGCCACAAGCAGATGGCACGCAGATGACGTTTGAAAAGATTGTCCCCATCGCCAAAAAACATCAGTTGTTGGACAAATTGGATCGTTGGGTGTTGGTCAATGCTTGCAAACACCTAAAAGAAATTCGCCAAACCCACCCACAGACACAAATTTTGGTAAGTTTGTCATCAGCCACGCTTAATGACAGCAATTTGACAAATATCGTTACACAGCTTGTGCGTGCCATTGGTGGCGACAGTGGGGCGCTCGTGCTACAATTTAATGAGCAAGACGTGGTGGATTATATGGCGCAGGCTAAGCGTCAATTCCTTGCTTTGCAACACATAGATTGTCGTTTGGGCATTCAAAGTTTTGGTAGCACCACCAAATCCGATGATGTGTTGGCGCATTTGACGCCAAATTTGGTGCGTCTAGCTCGCAGCTATGTCAAAGATTTGGACAGAGAAACCAATTTAAATACCCTAACTACGCTGATCAATACAGTAACACCAAAAGGGGCGGCGGTGATGATTCCGCACATTTCGGACGCCTCTACCATGTCCATTGCGTGGTCGGTGGGGGCACGATTCTTGCAGGGAGATTATTTACAGCCTGCAACCGAAACCATCATGTATGTGCCTGCGGCGGAGTAGGGATTTACCAAAAGTCTTTTGTGTACTTTGTCTTTTCATGCTTTGTTGGACAACACCCATCAGATGACACATTTGCAGACACCACTTAGACAGTGGTGTTTGTTTTTGGGGTTTTGTTTTTGGGGCGTAAGTTTGGACATATTTGTGATTGCTGATGACTGACGCAGACGGCTGTGAAATTTTGGTGAAATTTTGCGCTGTTTCTTGCGTTGTTTCTTGCACTGTTTTGTTGTTCGCTCTATACTTATTTTATGGTTTATGACAATTGATGTCATTTTAATGCCAATACCCGTTTATATCATTCATAAAAAGTCGCCCCATGTCAGACATTCAACCCAAAATACAGCAATTATTAAATACCCTAAATCAAATCGTGCTTGATAAACAAGAAGCAGTAACTTTGGCGGTGTCTTGCCTGCTTGCTGATGGACATTTGTTGTTACAAGACTTACCAGGTATGGGAAAAACAACACTGGCGCACGCTTTGGCGTTGCTGTTTGGGCTGCAATTTAATCGGGTGCAGTTTACCAGTGATATGCTGCCTGCTGACATTTTGGGTATGATGATTTACAATCCAAGTGAACAAACATTTACATTTCGTCAAGGGGCGGTATTTACCCAATTGTTGTTGGCTGATGAAATCAACCGTTCAAGCCCAAAAACACAGTCGGCACTTTTAGAAGCCATGGAAGAAAAACAAGTAACTCAAGATGGCACAAGTTATGACCTACCAACCCCGTTTTTTGTGATAGCCACCCAAAACCCCACCCAACAAGCTGGCGTGTATCCACTACCAGAATCGCAGCTTGACCGATTTTTGATGTGCGTGTCTTTGGGTTATCCTTCTGCCAAAGCCGAGCGAGAGCTGCTAGAAGGCAAAGACAGACGGTCAATGATTGCGCAGCTTCAGCCGATTTTGAGCGCCAAAGACGTACTGACCGCCCAACAAGCAGTCAAACAAGTTCATATTGCCCCTGTGGTGCTGGATTATATGCAGCGTTTGATTGCCAAAACTCGTGCCAGTCAAGAACATCACGGGCTGTCCCCCCGTGGGGCGTTGGCGCTTAAACGGGCGTGCCAAGCGTACGCTTATGTGTCAGGACAAAACAATGTCGCCATAGATGACGTGCAGGCGGTGTTTGCTGCCGTTGCCGATCACCGCTTGGGACAGCGATTTGTGCCATTTCATCATCTGG
Source organism: Moraxella sp. (assembly GCA_041781275.1). GTDB lineage: Bacteria > Pseudomonadota > Gammaproteobacteria > Pseudomonadales > Moraxellaceae > Moraxella. Next base: position 8,087 of record JBHAZZ010000043.1, on the reverse strand, counting down.
GCGGACTGACCCAAATGACGTTGGCAGGAGAAATTTTAACCCAAGTTAGCATTGACTGACATGAAACGTCTATTGACCTTGTGGCGAAAAAACCCTTTGGTGCGTATCGCTCACCGCTTTATTGAAAAACGCACCCCAAAAAGCGATCGGTTGCGACTGGGTCTTAATAATGTGTATGTCTTTTTTAGTCGTCAGGGGTTTTTGTTTGCTGCGCTGCTTTGTTTGACCTTTGTTGTGGGGGTCAATTATGCCAACAACTTGGTTTTGGGACTGTTTTTTTATTTGTTTGGTGTTTGGCTGATTGGGGTGTTTTATACTTTTTTGCAGGTGTCTAGCCTTGACATCAAACTTGTACAAACACAGATGACCCAAGCCCAAAGTCTGTGCTGGGTAACGCTAGAAATCAGCGTGCGTAGTGGCAAGCCCAGTCATCAAGTGCGGCTATATTTTGCCGGCAGTCCCAAAGAGACACAACAAGAACAAACCATAACACTGACCGCCGTTTCATCACCGACCTTAGTTAAAGTGCCTGTTTATGCCGCCAAACGTGGGGTGATGACGCTGCCCAGACTGGTGATTGAAAGCGTTTATCCTTTGGGGGTGATGAAAGCGTGGGCGTATGGGTATTTTGACAGTCAAGCGCTGATTTATCCAAAACCTGAACGTTTTGTTTGGCAAGAAACCCAAAGACAAACGGCTCATCAAGACGACGCAGAATATGGACACGCCAGCACCGTGGGACAAAATGATTTTGACAGACTGGACGAATATCAGCAGGGCGAAAGCCTAACTCGTGTGTCGTGGACACATTTGGCTCGTGGGGCGGGTATGCTAACCAAACATTTTGCCAATCCTGTGAGCGGGCACGTTCATTTGGCGTACGTTGATATGCCAAGCACTCACCACGAACAAAAACTTAGTGAACTGTGTTTTGCCATTTTGCAATTACAAGAAAGCGGACAACCCTTTACATTGACGCTTGCCAGTGGCGCAAGTCAAACGGGCGTGGGTGATGAATTTGTGCGTTCGTGCCTTATGCTGCTTGCTAAAGAGCCTTAACTCATGACAACCCCTTCTTTTGCTCAGTTTGGTGCAGGCGAACAAACGCTAAACGCACCCAAAATGCCTTTCATGCAGCGCATATTGGCACTGCCTGCGTATCATTGGCTGTTGCTTGCTGTGGCTACTTTGGCGCCGCTTCATGTAGGTGGCTTGCCGTTTTGGCTGATTGTTGGGCTTTTGCTCAGTGTCTTTATGCAAAAGCCGTCCATCAAACAAGCATTAAGCCGCCTAACCAAAAACCGCATAAGCTTAAAAGGCTTGTATGAAATCATCAAACTGACGTATTGGTTTGGGGGAATGTTTGTCATTTATTTTGTCAGTTTTAATAAAACATTTGGCGTGGATCAGATGGTCGGCTTTTTGTTTTTGTTTACCACCACCAAGGTATGGGAGATTTTTAATAAAAGAGACGCTTATGTATTGATCAATCTGTCGTTTTTTGTGGTGGCAGCGGCTTTGTTGATTCGTCAGTCTTTTGTTGTGGTGCTGATTGGGCTATTTTGTTTGGCAATGCTGTTGATGGCGTTTATCATCATCAGTGATGAAAATAACGTAACAGGCTCAGGAAGGCTGCGTGCTTTATTTATGCTGACCTTGCCTGCTGTTCCTTTGCTGGTGGTGCTTTTTTTGTTTTTTCCCCGTATGCCGCCTTTGTGGTCGCTGCCGATGTCGGGCGAAACTGCCAAAACGGGCGTGTCGGATTCCATGTCGCCGGGGGATTTTTCCAAGTTAAGCCAATCTACCGAGCTTGCTTTTCGGGTGGAATTTGCAGGCACGCCCCCCGATCGTCAAAATATGTATTGGCGGGGTTTGGTGTTTAGTGATTTTGATGGAACGACGTGGCGACAAAATGAGTTTTCGGCAAATTGGAGAGACAATCCCGAAGACGACTATAAAGCCAATGTGTGGTTAATAAGAGTCGACGATCCACCTGCTTGGGCAATGAGTGCCTATCAAGGCAAAGGACAGCGCTACAACATCAGGCTAGAGCCGACGGGGCAAAAGTGGCTGTTTTTGCTGGAGTATTCACGTCCTATCGGTGTTAATTTGGCGCTGTGGAGCGACTTTACGCTGCGTGATATTCATGCCGTGAATCAACCCTATCGCTACCGTGCCGTTTATTATCATCAAGGTATTAATCAGCCGCAGCTTGACGACAGAACCAGACAGATGAATTTACAGTTGCCAAAGGACGGTAATGAAAAATCGCACGCCTTTGCCAAAGAGCTTTTTGCCAAATCGGGGGGCGACACCAACGCCTACATCAATGCCATACAGCAATACATCACCACACAGGGCTTTAGCTATACATTATCGCCGCCACGTTTACAAAAAGATCGCATTGATGAATTTTTATTTGGCACAAAAGCAGGGTTTTGTGAGCATTATGCGTCCAGTTTTACTTTTTTGATGCGGTCGGCAGGCGTGCCGTCTCGGGTGGTGGTTGGTTATCAAGGTGGGGAATTTGGTAGGGACGGCAAAAGCTGGGAAGTTCGCCAAATGGACGCTCACGCATGGAGCGAAGTGTGGATTGAAGGTCAAGGCTGGGTGCGCATTGACCCGACTGCCTTTATCGCTCCTGATCGTATCCAAGATGGCATGAGTGTTTTGACCGAGCAGACAGGTGCTGAAATGTTTGGCGAAGGCATGGCAGGACAATGGAGTTATCAGCAGTTTCGTGCCCTGCAAACGCTCAGACGTTACTCAGATCAGCTTGGGTATTATTGGCAGCGCAATGTGGTGGGTTATGACAGGGGCAAACAAAAAACGTCTTTGTCTCAGTGGTTTAACATCAAAAGCTTTACCGAGCAGGTTTTGGTGTTGATTTTGTCGTCGAGTGCTTTGGTGGTGATGTTTATGGTGGTGTCTTTGTATAGACGCAGAAAACGCCATCACTTACTGGATTTGCCGTTGATACAGCTAGAAAAAAGACTGAGTAAAATCAATAAAACTTTGGCAAAAGCACCCCATGAGCCTTATTTGTCTTGGCTTTCAAGGGTGGACAGCACACTAAATAATGACGAGATTTCAGCCAGTATTACCAAACTTCAAACGCTGTATCGGCAAGGGCGGTATGGCAGGGACGACAATCACAAGATAACCGCCAAACAGCTTGATGATTTGGTAAAAGCCATTATTGGACGTTTACGCACCAGTATTTGAGCGTGGTGTATTCGTCCAGTCCGTATTTTGAGCCTTCACGCCCAAAGCCAGATTGTTTGACCCCACCAAAGGGGGCGACGGCATTGGAAAGTATGCCCGTATTTTGTGCCACCATGCCGTATTCTAGTTGTTCACAAACACGCCAAGAACGTGCCAAATCGTTGGTATAAAAGTACGCCGCCAGTCCGTATTCGCTGGCGTTGGCACGTTGTATGACTTCTTCTTCGCTATCAAAGCCAAAAATGGGGGCGATGGGGCCAAAAATTTCTTCGTGAGCGATCGCCATGTCGTCTGTGATGTCTGTGATGATGGTTGGGTTGAAGCTGAGCGGAGAGCTTGGGTGCGTTTGTCCACCCATCAAAAGCGTTGCCCCTTTGTCCAAAGCGTCTTTGAGTAATGATTGGACTTTTTCTAAGGCGGACTGATTGATTAAGGGTCCAATGTCAGTATCGCTGTCCAAGCCGTTACCCACTTTTAGGGCGCTGACTTTTTGGCAAAGCAGCTCAAGGAATTTGTCTTTGATGGCGTGTTCCACAAACACACGATTGGCGCAGACGCACGTTTGTCCTGCGTTACGGTATTTAGAAGCAATAAGACCATCTACCGCCTTTTCTAGGTCAGCGTCGGCAAAGACGATAAAGGGGGCATTACCGCCAAGTTCCAAGGACAGCTTTTTTAGGGTGGGAGCGGACTTTGCCATCAGCACACGACCGACAGACGTAGAACCTGTAAAGGATAATTTGGCAATGCGTGAGTCGTTGGTCAAAATATCGCCCACTTCTTGAGCGCTGCCTGTGATGACTTGTAGCACGCCTGACCCAATGCCTGCTTGCTGCGCTAAAGCTGCCAGTGCCAAAGCGCTAAACGGGGTTTCACTGGCGGGCTTGATTATCATGGTGCACCCAACCGCCAATGCAGGGGCGACTTTGCGGGCAATCATGGCGGCAGGGAAATTCCACGGTGTGATACAACCACAAACGCCAATAGGCTGTTTGAGTACCATCAGTTTTTGACCGCTGATGGTGGCAGGTAAGATGTCGCCGTCGTGGCGTTTGGCTTGCTCGGCGAACCAACGGATATAACTGTTGGCATAAGCAATCTCGCCTTTGGCTTCTTTGATGGGTTTGCCTTGTTCCAAGGTCATCAGCCTTGCTAGGTCGTCTGCATTATCATCAATCAAATCCGCCCAAGCGTGCAACAGTTGGCTTCTTTGGTGGGTGTTTAGGCTTGCCCATGATGGTTGCGCCTTGTGAGCAAAGCCGATGGCATTATCAATGTCGGTGGGCGAGAGCATGGGAACACTGCCCAAAGTTTCACCAGTAAAAGGATTGAATACGGACAAGGTTTTGCCGGTACTGCTTTGTATCCATTCGCCACCAACCAAGCAGCGTTCTTTAAAGAGAGTGGGGTTTTTAAGTTGGGCAGTCATGACGTTATCCTTAAATTTGTAAAGATAAAATTATAACAAATTTCCCCAAAATAAATCGCCATAAAAAAAGACAAGAAAAAATCCTGTCTTTTGGTTTGGGTTTGTCAGCACGTTATTGAGCTTTGGGTGCTTCTTCAGCCTTGGGCGCTTCTGTTTTGGTGTCGGCTGCTGTAGCATCCGCAGGCTTGGCGGTGTCTTCAGCTTTGGCTTCGGCGCTGTCAGCCTTGGCGGCGTCAGCTTTTGGGGCATCGGCTTTGGCTTCAGTACTTTCGGCTTTGGCGGTGTCAGCTGCTGTAGCGTCCGCAGTTTCGGTTTTGGGCGCTTCTGTCTTAGGTGCTTCTGCGCCAGTAGCGGCTGTATCTGCGGTAGCAGCGTCAGCTTTGGGAGCTTCTGTAGATTTAGGAGCTTCAATCGCTTTTATTTTTTCTTCTAAAAGTTTGCCTTGCTCGGTGGCAGGAACGGTGGCGGGTTCATGGTTGCCCGCAGGACGTAACCACGCAGAAATGGCAATGCCAGCGATAATAACAAGCAATAGCACAATACCAAGCAGTGCGTGTACGATTTCTTTGGTTGGGTTGTTGTTTGAAGCGTCATGTGCCATAAATCACCTGTCATAAGATGGGTTTTTTAAGTTAAAAAATCTGTGAAAGGTGCTTAGTAACGAAATTTTGATCAACTAAGCGGTCAATACGGCAATATTATATAACAAATTTTAGCACTTTGTACAATTCCTTTCACAAATTACGGCATTTTTACACTTTGGGTAGGGCAAATTTGGGTGTCATTTGGCGTTTTACCACAAAACTTAGCCCAATCAGTAGCAAACTAAGTAACAAAATCGGCACACTGCCAAAGCGCATAAAAGGCGTAGTACCCGTCATGGCAGGCACGGTATTTTGTAACGTGGTGCGTTCAAATTGTGGGGCTTTTTTGACAATGTTGCCTTTGTGGTCAATAAAGGCGGTAATGCCGGTGTTGGTGGATCGCACAAACCAACGCCCTGTTTCTAGGCTGCGCATTTGTACCATTTGTAGGTGCTGATGGGGGCCTGCCGAAGTACCAAACCATGCGTCATTAGAAACGGTCAGCAAAATTTGGCTGTCTTTGGCGTTTTGGCGGGTGATGTCAGGATACGCCACTTCATAACAGATGGCAGTGCCAATGGGCGTGCCTTTGATGGTCAGATGTGGCTGATTTTTTTCGCCCAAGCTAAACCCCGTCATGTTTTGCATACCTGCCAAATCGGGCAATAAATTGAGCAGCCCCTGCAAAGGCACATATTCGCCAAATGGCACAAGTCTTTGTTTTTTATAAAAATGATGACCATTTGTCCCCAGTGTTAGGACGCTGTTGTAGGCTTTTTCGCTTTGTCCGTCGCTTTGTCGGTAAGGAATGCCAGCCGCCCAAGTTGTGCCTGAATAATAGGCGTTGGCGTGCATGATTTGCAAAAATTCATCGGCTTCGTCTTGAAACATGGGAATGGCAGCTTCAGGCAAGATGATGGCGTCTGTTTTGCCCCAAAACGGCTGTGTCAGTTCGTCATAAATTTTTAGGGTTTCAAGGCGGTATTCGCTTAGCCATTTGACATCTTGGGGAATGTTGCCTTGTATTAAGGTGATGGACAGATTTTCTTTGGTGGGGGTGGTCCATGCAGGATTGATGAAATGCAGTGCGCCACCAACCAACAAAGTGGCAATACTAATGGCGATATAAATCAAGCGTTTACGAAAAATTTCTACCGCCGCACAAGCAAACAGCACCGCCACAAAACTGATGCCAAACACCCCAAGCACAGGGGCAAGGCTTGCCAAAAAAGGCACATCATTAAAGGCATAGCCCACAAACAGCCAAGGAAAACCCGTAAACAGCCATGTTTTGGTCCATTCTTGTACCACCCAAAGTCCGGCAAACGCAAGCGGCTGACGACCCAAAAATTTGACAAATGCCCACGCCATCACCGCATGAAACAGCCCCATGATACTTGCCAAGACAGCAATCAACAGATACGCCAGCCAAGGAGCAATGTTGCCGTATTCGTGAATGGACGTATAAAGCCAAAATGCCCCCACCGCCCACAGCCCAAACCCATAAAACTCACCAATCCAAAAGGCACGTTTGGGGCTTTCTTCGCTGACCAGTACAATATATAGTACCATCGGCGAAGTCAGCGCCAGCACCCAAAGATGATAAGGCGCCAAAGCAAAACTAAAAATCGCCCCTGCAAACAACGCCAAAATCAATGAATAAATCAGTTTGGGTGGGGTGTCGGCGTTTTGGCGGGTGGCTTTTCTTTGGTATAAAGCGTTAGATGGGCTGTGATGTAAAAATTTTAACATGGTGGGCGGACTAACTAAAAACTAAATTGTAGCAAACTTTCTTGGGTATTTGTACTTGAGCATTTTAAAATCAGGCATTTAAAGTCAAGCAATCAATCATCAAGCTTATCAATCCAATGCCCCATTTTTTGTCCTTTGACATTTAGGTAATCTTGATTGTGCTCATTGACACCAACCAACAAAGGAATGCGTTGCACCACATCAATGCCCATCTCTTGTAACTCTTTGACTTTGTTTGGGTTATTGGTCATCAAAGCCACTTTACGAACACCGACATGGTCAAGCATGACTTTGCACATTTCATAGGTACGAGCGTCCGCAGGCAGCCCCAAAAGCAAGTTGGCTTGTAGCGTGTCGTGTCCTTGGTCTTGTAGAGCATAGGCTCGGATTTTGTTGGTTAGTCCAATGCCACGACCTTCTTGGCGTAAGTACAAAATCGCTCCACAGCCATGAGCTTGTATGGACTGCATGGCGGTATTCAGCTGGGGGCCACAGTCGCATTTTAAAGAGCCAAAAGCGTCCCCTGTCAAACACTCTGAATGAATGCGAACGATGGGAATTTTGTCGTCAGACGCAGGCAGTCCCACGCTCAATAAAACGTGTTCTTGACCGTCTTCATTTTCAAAAACATGAATGGTAAACGCCCCATGCAAAGTTGGCAGATGTGCATTGGTAACAAAGTGGTACAAATCAATCCCCTAAAAATAAAAGTGGTTTTTCTATGAAAAATTAATGAAAAATAACATAATATTTGGCATTTTTCTAGCAAAATAAAAGCCCGTCTTGTAAAATAGCAAAGTTTTTATCCTAACCGAACTTTTAACCCTTTGGAAAATCAACCCATTATGTCCATGTCGTCCCCTGATAAAATCACGCACACCCCAAAAACGTTCAAGCAACTTCCCACGAAGCGTCCACACACCCCTTTATTGGATAAGGTCAATTCGCCTTGCAATCTTAAGCAAATGACCGTTGATGAGCTTTTGGTGTTGGCGGACGAGCTAAGAGAATTTTTGTTGTACTCGGTAGGGGTCAGTGGTGGACATTTTGGGGCAAATTTGGGCGTGGTTGAGCTGACCATTGCGCTACACACCGTG
>JBHAZZ010000042.1:0-2964 GCA_041781275.1 Moraxella sp. | reverse complement strand
GAATAAATTGGACGCCAACGCTACCCTAAAAGTGGGGCAAAAATTAACTGTGCCTGCCAAATAACCGTAAACCAAAAAAAACAAGCCAAAAAGCAAAAGCACTCAAAAACTTGGGTGCTTTTCTTATGAAGTCAGTTTGTGGTGTTGTGCTTGTCTGTTATTGGATAAAGCTAAGTTTTGATAATTTTGGGGCGCAATTGGGTTAAAAATGGCTGGCTGTTTAGGTTGAACATTTATTATTGTGAAGCTTTTATGCAACAAGGCTTATAGAAATATTTTAAATATACTTAAAAACCTTTTATATCAAGGGGTGTAAAATGAAAATATTAATACAGACCCGAGTATGTTGTAAAAATAAAAAACCACCCATCTGGTAACATCAGGGCGGTCATGTATCAAAACAAAAACAGATTATTTGATTTTTGCTTCTTTAAATAGAACGTGTTGGCGAATTTTTGGATCGAATTTTTTGATTTCCATTTTGCCAGGCATGGTGCGTTTGTTCTTGGTGGTGGTGTAAAAATAACCTGTACCAGCGGTAGAAACAAGCTTGATTTTATCTCTCATGATAGTATCCTATAACGTAATGCAACAAAACTTAGATGTTTTGACCTTGAGCACGCAAATCAGCAAGCACTTTGTCAATGCCATGCTTATCAATGATGCGCATACCTTTAGAAGAAACACGAAGACGAACAAAGCGGTTTTCAGACTCTACCCAAAAGCGATGGTTGTGTAGGTTTGGTAGAAAACGACGACGAGTTTTGTTATTAGCGTGTGATACGTTGTTACCCACTAGTGGGCGCTTGCCGGTCACTTGACAGACACGAGACATGGTGAACTCCTAAAAAATGTGGCACGGATATTGAGCGGTATCAGTGTGCCGTTTGGGCAGTGTGCAAAAATATGGTATGGACAAAGCACTTAAATTTGCGCCAAACTTTATCATAAGGTTACGCCATTCTTTTTTGTCGTTAAAGGCGACAACAATTAAGAAGTAGCAGAAAATTCAAAACCAAAATTATACACAAAACTTACTTATTATACAAGTTAAAATTGCATAATTTGGTGAAATAATATCAAGGTTAAGCACGAGCGGTCAAAGCATTGACGGGCAGTCCAACACCTTGCCAACCATAATACATAAAGTTTCTGATGTTGGCGTGATCGCTACCGTCTGGCGTGGCAAGCACGGCTTGATAATGCTCAGCAAATAAAGTCAGCGTATCAACAGCGTCTAGCCCATAAAGTTTGGCAAGACTAAATACTTTGGCGCTGCCTTCATTGGTGCCTGCAGGATTAACCACTTCCCCATTAGAAAACTCAATCGGGGTATAGCTGTAATGAGTGTCAATAAAGGCAAGCACATCTTTAAACAGCAACTGACCCGATTGTATGCCATGCAATAAACGAGAAATCTCAGTCATGACAGCACCTAGCGGTTAAAATAATCGTCATCAAACGATGGTGGGGCAAAACCACCTTGCTCCAAATGGCTCATGCTGGCTTGCATGGAGCGTTCATGCTGAATGCGTTGATAGATTTCTTCACGATGGACAGCGATGTCTTTGGGGGCATTGACGCCCAAACGCACTTGGTTGCCTTTGACGCCAAGCACCGTAACGCTGACTTCGTTACCAATCATTAAAGTTTCGCCAACACGGCGAGTCAAAATTAACATAACACAAACTCCTTGTCGTATGTTACAAAATAAAATACCCAAGTCTGTATTATAAGGCGACTTGGGTAAATTGTCAGCTATTTTTTAGACTGATGGGTCAATTTTGCTCACATTCAACAAAAAATGGCAAAATTGTCTAAAATTAAAGCATTTTTGGTATCTTAAAGACCAGCAACCTTGCTTTCACCGTCATTGCGATCCAAACCAAAGGCGGTATGCAAGCTTTTAACGGCTTTTTCTAGGTGCTGTTCTTGGATAAGGACGGAAACTTTGATTTCACTGGTGGAGATCATTTGTAGGTTAATGTTCTCACTGGCTAAAGTGTCAAACATTTTGCTGGCAACACCTGCATGAGAGCGCATACCCACACCCACGATAGAGACCTTGACCACATCGTCAGCGCCACTGATTTCTTCTGCGCCAATGTCGTCTTTGACACGTTCGTTTAGGATTTTGATGGCTTTGTCATAATCGCCACGTTGTACGGTAAAGCTAAAATCGGTGGTGCCGTCTTCAGAAGCGTTTTGGATAATCATGTCAATTTCAATATTGGCAGCGCTGACAGGGCTTAGGATTGCCGATGCGATACCGGGGCGGTCGGGCACGCCACGCACCACAATTTTTGCTTCGTCTTTGTTAAAGGCAATGCCTGAGATAACCGCACGTTCCATATCGTCTCCTTCGTCAATCGTGATAAGTGTGCCTACATTTTGTTTAAATTCATCGTCAAATGCACCGTCTGTGCCTTCATCAAAGCTAGAAAGTACACGCAGTGGCACTTTGTATTTGCCTGCAAATTCTACTGAACGAATTTGTAAAACTTTTGAGCCAAGGCTTGCCATTTCTAGCATTTCTTCAAAAGTGATTTTGGAGAGTTTTTTGGCTTTGGAAGTAACACGGGGGTCGGTAGTATAGACACCGTCTACATCGGTATAAATTTGACATTCGTCAGCACCGATGGCAGCGGCAATGGCAACGCCTGTGGTGTCGGAACCGCCACGACCCAAGGTGGTCAAATCATTAAATTCATTCACCCCTTGAAAGCCTGCAATCACCAGTACTTTGCCGCTGTCCAATTCACGTTTGATGTTGTCGGCGTCAATGTGTTCAATACGGGCTTTGGTGTGGGTGGTGTCGGTTTTGATGGCAACTTGTCGCCCCGTCATGGATTTGGCTTCTACGCCCAAATCTTTGAGTGCCATTGCCAAAAGAGCGATGGAAACTTGTTCGCCCGTTGCCACCATTTGGTCGTATTCACGCAAGTCAGGATCGCTACTGATTTC
>JBHAZZ010000041.1:0-3729 GCA_041781275.1 Moraxella sp. | reverse complement strand
CAAGCCATTGATGACAGTCAGTTTTATCTTAATAAAGTCAATCCAAAACACCGCTCCATCATGAATGTGCCGTTTCAGTTGGCAAATCCTGAACTGGATAAGCTGTTTTTGGAAAAAAGTAAACAAGCAGGACTGCTCAACCTAAAAGGACACCGTGCGGTCGGCGGTATGCGTGCCAGCATTTACAATGCCATTACGTTAGAACAAGTGCAAGCACTGGTGGCATTCATGAAAGACTTTGAAAAAACCCACGCTTAATCACTCCAAAACCACGATAAAGGTCGTGGTTTTTTTATTTTTTTTAAATAGTGAACCAATATGCAAATCATTGCAATTCCTGCTCGTACAGACAATTACATTTGGGCAATCATCACAGGCGATAAAGCAGTCATCATTGATCCGTCAGACAGTCAGCCTGTCATTGAATTTTTAAAAATGCGCCATTTGACGCTGACCGCCATTTTAATCACCCACGACCACGGCGATCATATCGGTGGTGTGGCAGACTTATTACAAGCATTTTCTGGCATTCAGGTGTTTGCCCACGCCACGCACCAAGTAACGCACAGCGATGATGTGGACGAAGGCGATGAGCTGATGATTGATGGCTTATGTTTTCGGGTGTGGCGTACGGCAGGGCATACCAGCTCTCATGTGTCTTATGTGTTAAATCACGGTGCGCAAACCCATGTTTTTTGTGGTGATACGCTGTTTAGTGGCGGCTGTGGACGGGTGTTCACAGGGACGATGGACGAGCTGTTTAACAGTTTACAAAGGTTTAAGACATTGCCGAGTGATACGCTGTTTTATCCTGCGCATGAATACACACTGTCCAATTTAACATTTGCGCTGTCGGTTTGTGGCGACGATGTCAAAGACAATATTCTTAAGGAGATTGCCATCACTCAAAACCGCCACATTTCTTTACCAACAACATTAGCCAATGAACAAGCCATCAATGTCTTTTTGCAAACCGATAACCAAAGCATGATACATCAATTAACCCAAAAAGGCTTATTAAATGATGTTGATGAATTGTCGGTTTTTAAAGCATTAAGGCTACTTAAAAATCAAAGTTAAGCCATCTGGCACGATTGGTCGTGGTAAGTGAATTGATATAGCCCCAAATCTTGTGTCCATGCGCCAATGATGGCGGTGGCTTGATGTTGATGGCTTTGCCAATCACCCAAAACCAAACGGTATTTGTCTTGGTATTGGTGGACGTTTGGGCGGTGGGTGTGTCCGTGCAACAAAATGGGCGTATGGCGCAATGCTTTGGCGACCGTTGTTGCGTTTACATCCATGATGGTGGCGGTTTTTTGTCCTTTTTGGGCGTGGGATTTGGCTTTGATGTTTTGGGCAAGCTGTCTGCGTTTGCTTAAAGATTGCTGTAATAGTAGCCAACTGATGATGGGGTTTCTGATGATTCTGCGGTAACGCTGATACGCCTTATCATCGGTGCATAGCCTGTCGCCATGCTCCAAACGTATGCCTTGCCAAACATAAGGTTCATTCACCAAAGTGCCACCAAACACGTCGCACAGCCCTTGACGCAGGGCAAAATCCCGATTGCCGTGCATGACGATGATGTTTGTTGTTTGTGATAGGGTGGACAAAGCGGTCAAAATGGGGGTAAGCCAATGCAGGCTTTTTTCTTGTGTGTTCAGACTTAAATAATCGTCGTCGCCTATCCAGCCATCTAGCCAGTCCCCCAAAATAAACAGCGTGCCTACTTTTAAGGTCAATAAATCCCCAAGCAACGCCAAAAACGCCTGATTTAACAGCGGAGTATCCACAGACAAATGCAAGTCCGCCACAAAGACCGCAGGGACAGTTGGGCTTTGTCGCAAAACGTCATAGGGGCGAATGGTGGGGGAGACTGCAATCATGGGTTGGGGTGTGTTAAAGGTATAAATTGGTTCATCAAAATTTATGGATATATTGACTGATATTGATAAGGGCGATTTATCAAGTTTTATTAAAAAATAAAAAGTATGTGGAACTGTCTGTAATCATGATGTATTTTGGATTGATACCAAAATGGTAACACAACCAAGACAGTCCCAAACGCCATTAAATCAGCTTAAGTTAGCCAAGTTTTTTTACCACAAATCCAAGATTTTTGACCGTGTCTTCTGCTTCTAAGGGAGCAAGCACTGCTTTGGTGTGGGGTTTGTCTTTAAGATAAGTGGCTGCCACACGTTTTAGATCGTCAATGCTAACGGCAAGCAGTCTTTGGCGTAGCGCTTGTTGCCATTTGTCATCTCGTTCGTGCAAGACACTAAAGCAAGATTTGATGGCTTCTCCAGCAGGTGAACCAGGTTTGTCCATGCCTGCAATGATACCTAAAATGGCTTCTTCTAGCTTTTCTTGGTCGTGGTCGCCATCAAGTAACCAATCAATGCTTTGATTAAAATGCTCAAACGTGGCTTGACAGTTGGGGTCTCGGTAGCTATAAAACTTAAACACCACGGCATTGCTGTCAAAACTTGCGCCACCGCCATAAGCGCCGCCTTGTTCACGGATTGCCCCATGTAGGTAGCCATTGCGCAAAAACACCGCCAAAATGGTCAAGGCAGCAGCGTCGGCATGGTCGGCAGTTACCGCAGGATAAACTTGGGCATTATGATAGACATTGCTAGAAATCAGCCAAGCGGTATCTTCGCTATGGGGCGACAATAATTTTGTCAGTTGGTCAAATACTAGGGGCTTGGGCGTGTCAAGATGGGTGGCTGCGTTTGGCGTGGTCAGTGTTTGGCAAATTTTGCTGACAAGAGCATCACAAGCGGACGCTTCGCTGACCAGTATCACGTCTTTGGGTAGGGTGATGATTTGTTGATGTAGGGCGCTTAGGCGCTTGCTTAGGGTTTGCCACAGGGTTTGGTCATCACCGGCTTGTGCCAAAAATTCTTTTAAAACAGCTAAGGCAGGTAGCCCCGAAAAAGCGTATTCCAAACTGGCAAGGCGACTCATGCCACGACTGGCAGTTTGCATGGCGTAAGCGTGCCCATTGCCCGACAAACGAGACTGCCAAGACGCCGATCGCTGCTGTAAAATCTCACGAATGCGGTCGGTTTCATCAAATACGGTGTCATTGAGCACTTGGCTTAATACGTCTATGGCGTTTGTTTTACGGTTTAGGGCACGGGTGGCAACGACAAAATAACTGCGCATTTCGTCTTTCTGAAAAGGACTGGTGCGCTGCGAAATACGAGCGGTTACCCCTGACGAGCAGCTGGCTTGCACCGCCTGAAACTGCCTTGCGTCATAAGTATCTGTACCAAGTTCGGACAGTAGGCTTAAATATAAAGGAAGCAGTGGGTTATTTAAAATTTCGTCGGATTTTTCGCTCAGATCCATCACCACTTGATAATAATACAAGCCATTTGTCCCTGCATGGTACTGATACAGCGTGCGTGCTTGACCGTCCAACATGATGGTTTGTTGTTTGCCGTGAGTAAAAGCAACATCGGCAGGAATGTCTGCCAAACCCACTTTGGGCAATAAATTAACGTCGTCTTTGATGGCTTGGCGCTGACTTAGGGCTTGCATTTGGGCACGAATGTTTGCTTTGTCGTCGTCGCTTAGTCTTTGACTGATGGCGGATAATTCGTCTTTTTCGGCTGCTGCCATACTGGCGGCTTTGTCTTTATCGGGGCTTAAAGTCAGGCGTACTCGGTGTGGGTTGTCAATCAAATGGGTGTAAATCAGCCCACTAAGCCAAGCACT
>JBHAZZ010000040.1:0-20224 GCA_041781275.1 Moraxella sp. | reverse complement strand
TGGGGCATTGTTACCAATAAGCCCAGATATTTGGCGGTGCAATTACTTGAAAAATTGGCACTGGACAAACGCTGCTCGGCATTGGTTTGCCCCGATGACGTCAAGCACACCAAGCCCGACCCTGAAGGCTTACTGATGGCATGTCAGACACTGGCTATCAATCCAAAAAACGCCATCTATATCGGCGACCATGTGCGTGATATTGAAGCAGGCAAACGAGCGGGCATGACCACGGTGATTGCCGCATTTGGCTATATTCCACCAAAAGACAAGGAGCTAAACGCATGGGGCGCAGATAACATTGTAGATACGCCTGATGAGCTGATTGAGTATGCAATGGCGTGGCTAAACGGCTAGGACTTGTCATGAAAAACTGGTTGTGTTGTTTGCTGTTTACCTTCAAACATCACACCCAGACACACCAAGCCATCAAAGACAGTGATGTCTTTTATCCTGCCATCAAACGCATTTGCCACTGGTCATTCTAACATTAAAGAGAGCATCAAAGAGAAAACCCATGCTAACCCATAACGACATTCGTAACTTTATCCCCACCGCCAACTGCCTACAAGACAAAATTATCCTAGTAACAGGGGCGGGCGATGGCATTGGCAAAGTTGCTGCTTTAACTTACGCTCGCCTTGGGGCAACGGTGCTATTGCTTGGCAAAACCCAAGCCAAACTAGAAGCGGTGTATGACGACATAGAAGCCCAAGGCTACCCCACCCCTGCCATCTTACCGATGGATTTACGCACAGCCACCTTTGCGCAGATGAATGAGCTGGCGACACTGATTCAAAAAGAATTTGGGCGACTGGACGGCGTTTTGCATAACGCTGCCATTTTGGGGGCATTAACGCCGCTTGAGATGTACGACCCCATTACCTTTGAAGATGTCATGCACGTCAATCTACAAGCGCCCTTTATGCTAACCCAAGCGCTGTTTCCCCTGCTACAAAACGCCCAAAGTGGCTCGGTGGTGTTTACATCTAGCGGTGTTGGCGCTGTGCCACGGGCGTTTTGGGGGGCGTATGCTTTGTCCAAACAAGCAACAGAAGGCATGAGCAGTATTTTTACCCAAGAAACCAAAAACCACACCACGCTGCGCTTTAATGTCATCAACCCTGGGGCAACTCGCACCAATATGCGTGCCCATGCCTTCCCTGGTGAAGACCCACAGACACTTAAAACCCCCGAAGACATCATGAGCGCTTATGTCTGTCTTATGACCGATGACGCCAGTGGCATTAAAGGGCAAGTGATTGATTGTCAGCCCAAAACTTAAATTCATTTAAGACATTTTTAAAGTATTATCATGGACTTATTGCAAAATCTGCTACTTATTTTTATCTTGATTTTGGTGTCTAGCTTTTTTTCTATTTCAGAAATTGCCTTGGCAGGCGCTAGAAAAATCAAACTGCAACTGCTTGCCGAAGGCGGTGATGAACGTGCGACCAAGATTCTCCACCTACAGACGCATTCGGCTGACTTTTTTGCCACTTCACAAATTGGCTTAAATGCGGTGGCGATTTTGGGCGGTTCGGTTGGGGAAGGGACACTGCGCCCTTATTTGTCCGCCTTGATTGCTCAAGTTTATACAGGAAAGTGGCTAGACAACATCGCTTTTTTTTCGTCCTTTGTGATAGTAACTTTGCTGTTTATTTTGTATGCCGATTTGATTCCCAAACGCATTGCCATGATAAACCCCGAAAAGGTTGCTTTGGCGGTCATCAATCCCATTTTATTCATCATTAAATTGGTCAAACCTTTGGCATGGATCATCAACGGCATCGCCAATTTGACCTTTCGCATTTTTAACATTGACACCACCCGAGAAGACAACATTACCTTTGATGACGTTTCTGCCATCGTGGACGCAGGGGCGCAAGCGGGTGTATTACAGCAGCAAGAACATCATTTTATTGAAAACGTCTTTGAGCTAGAAGAACGTACCGTACCATCGTCCATGACCGCCCGTGATGACGTGGTGTTTTTTACCCTTGATGAAAGCGAAGAAAGCATTCGCCAAAAAATCGCCGATTATCCTTATTCTAAGTTTTTGGTGTGCAATGAACACATCGATCAGGTCATCGGCTATGTGGACACCAAGGACATTTTGGTGCGTATCATGAACCACCAATCATTTTTTCAGCTTAATGAGTCCACCATTCGCAATGTGCTTATCATTCCCGATACGCTGACTTTGTCGGAGCTGCTTGATCGTTTTCGTGCCAGCAAAGACAAGATCGCCGTGGTGGTCAATGAATATGCACTGGTGGTGGGGCTTATTACGCTGTCTGATGTGATGATGACGGTGATGGGTGATTGGGTCGTGCCCGAAAGTGAAGACTTACAAATCATCAAACGTGATGAAAACTCATGGTTTATTGATGGTTTGACACCGATTGATGATGTCAAACACGCCTTAGCCATTGAAGAATTTCCCGACTGGGATCATTATGAAACGCTGGCAGGATTTATCATGTATCGCCTACGCAAAATCCCCCGTTTGGCGGACTGGGTAGAACATGAAGGCTATAAATTTGAAGTGGTGGACATTGACCATTATAAAATCGATCAGCTACTGGTAACCAAACTGCCAGCCAACGATGTTGACGGTCAGTCCCCGTTATAAAAATCATGGGCTTTTTGACGTCCTCCCCTAGCTAAAACAAAGGGCTTCCTCCTACGAGCGTATTACGTCCAATACGGAGAATGTTTAATGCCGAGTTTATATCTCTATCGTGGAGTGTACCGCACTCCACACATTGCCATTCTCTTATTCCTAAATCTATCCTACCTTTCGGACTACTGTCGCTGATCTTGCCACAACACGAACACATTTGGGTGGTATATTTTTCATCAACTTCTTCTAGCCATACGCCTGCGTTCTCGCTTTTGTACCGAAGCATGGTTTTAAATGCACTAAAACTGCTATCTAACACAGATTTTGCCATCTTGGTTTTAATCAGTTTCATTGCATTTAAGTTGCCGATGATAATCATTGCATTGTTTTTGACCAGTGCTGTACTTGCCTTGTGCAAATGGTCTTTACGACTGTTTGCGATTTTTGCATGAATATTGCGTACTTGTTTTTTCTTATTGGCTCGTTGTGCCTTTGCCAATTTTTGTTGGTATTTTCTATAGTATTTTGGGTTACTGATTTTTGTTCCATCTGAACAAGTTGCCAAATCTTTTAAACCTAAATCAATACCAATGGCTTTAGTGCCTTGTGTTATTTGTTTTTCACTTTCAACGACTAAACAGACATACCAACGATTACGGCTATCTTGTACAAACGAGCCTGTTTTTACTTGATATTTTGATAATCCATAACTATCCCATAGTTTAAAAATGTGTTTGCCATAACTTACCCAACCATCATTATATTTGATAGCAGATTTTTTAAACGGAATCCAACCTAAACTTTTTCGGCTCGATTTTGGATTAGATACTCGCCATTGTAATTTTGCTTTTTTAAATTGTTTTCTACGAGTTACATATTCTTCAGTAATGGCTTGTACAGTTTGACTATGTAAATCACATTCTTTTGATGTGCCTTTGGTATATGGAGCGATATTGTAAGCGGATAGAAATTTATTGTATCTTTTTAAGTAGTTATAGCTTAAATCATTGACATAATTCCACACAAAATTAACCTGCCTAGCTAACCCAGTTAGCACTTTGGCGTGTTTGTCTTTTATGCGGAGCTTGAGTGTTTTCATAGGGTTATGGTGGCATATTTTAGTTATATTTGAATATTGACCGTCTTATGTCTTCGCCCTAAAGTGCGGAGTTTTACGGCGGATTGGATAAAGCAGCGCCAACGCCCCTGCATAAACAAAAATGCTAATAAGACACAAAAATAAAAATTTTACCGATGCTTTATCAGCGCTAAGCGCCATCAAAGGATCGGACAAATTGCCCCAAAACAGCCAATTGACAGCCACCTGAAAGAAAAACCCAAGCACCACAATTTTGGTTACGGCTTTATCCACCAAATTTGGGCGTATGCGTACAATCAAAAAACCACTGGCAAAGATGACCAATAAGATGATGGCAGAAACTAGGTAGAACATCGGTGTTACCCATTTATTGCTACAGTTTAGTTATCTTAACATTTTATTAACTTACTGGCAATATTTGCCCTACCTAGCCAAGGCACTTTAGCCCCGCAAATAATGCTCAAACACTTCACCAAAATCATATTGGCGAATGGCTTCTAAGCGTTTATGGTAGCCGTCTTCTACTTGATGAATGGTTTGGTTAATGATGTCAGGCAAATTCAAAATCACTGTGTCAGGCAACTGTTTTAGCCCAAACATACTCGCCACCGTCTCAAAAGAGCGGTTTAGCACGTGTTCACGATGAGCGATATTGGCGCAGCGTTCGGCGATGGCGGTCAGTGCTTTGTAAATGTCTCGCACTTGCTCAATTTGGTTTTTGTCAATGTCAATGCTAAAGGCAATCGGGCCATTTTTTGAGTTACTGGCACCCAAACCAAGCAGCACAAATTTTAACTCTGCATCCAAATCCATCGTGCCTGCCGTCTCAATCACGACATTGCTGGGGGTAAAATAACGGTAAGGATAGCGTTTTAGGGTACGTTTTTTGCTGACGGCGCTTTGCCCATCTAAATGCAAAAACGCCACGTTGGTAAAGCAATACTCGTCCGATTTGGACTTGATGACAAAATAAATTTTTTCGCCATCTTCGTGAAAGATATAATCATCAATGTCTGTTTGGTGAAACTGTGATGGCGGAATGATTTTGCCAATGTCGGACAAGCCCAAGGCATCTGATGCAAAGCTTTTGAACATAAATAGTCTCCTAAAAAAATTGATGACCTATGATTATCATAGCACAATCCACAAAATTTACCATCAAAAAACGCACCCTTTTGGGGTACGTCTTGTATGGGTGTTAAGTTTAAACTAGCGAAGCTTTAAGGTCATCAGCCCCAAAATCACCAGTCCGATACACACAATCCAAAAGCGAATCACCACTTTGGTTTCTTTTAGGCCTTTTTCTTCAAAATGATGGTGCAAAGGTGCCATCAAAAAAATGCGTTTTTTGCGCAATTTATAAGAGCCAACTTGCAAAATCACTGACACCGCTTCTGCCACAAACACGCCGCCCATGATGACAAAAGCCAACTCTTGGCGGGTCATTACCGCAATCGTGCCAAGCATACCGCCCAAAGACAACGCCCCAACGTCGCCCATAAACACTTCAGCAGGGGCAGCGTTAAACCACAAAAAGCCCAAACACGCCCCAACGATGGACGCACAAACCACCACCACTTCGGCATTATAAATGATGTACGGAACGTTCATATACGCCGACCATTCATGGTGTCCTGAAATATAAGCAAACACGCCAAGTCCTGCCGCCACAAGCACCACAGGCAGCGCCACCAAACCGTCCAAACCATCGGTCAAATTGACTGCGTTAGACGCCCCATTGATGGTAAAATAAGTCAAAATGATAAAACCCAAACCAAAAGGAATGGCAGACAAAGGAATGGTCCAATCTTTAAATACGGGAATCAGTACGTCTTGCATGGCTTTCATGGTCGCCACGTCTTGCTTGGTCGCCAAATAATACAGCGATCCCCCCGCAATCAACGCCCCGACCGATAACCAAAAGTATTTTTTGCGAGCGACTAGTCCTTGGGGATTTCTGTGCTTGATTTTTAGCCAGTCATCTGCCCAGCCAACCGCCCCAAAAATCACCATCACCGCCATCAAAATCCATACATAAGGGTTACTTAAGTTTGCCCAAAGCAAGGTAGAAATGCCAATCGCCGCCAAAATCAGCACACCTCCCATCGTGGGCGTACCTTGTTTGACAAGGTGAGTTTTTGGCCCATCGGAGCGTACCGCTTGCCCATATTTGAGCGAATGCAAATATTCAATAACACGCTTACCTGCAAGCAGTACGATCATCAAGCTGGTCATTACCGCAAGCAAACTTCTCAATGCCAAAGACGCAATGGTTTCACTGCGTAAAATGTCCAAATAATCAATGAGCCAATATAGCATAAATCATTTCGCTTTTGTTGTTTTTAGGTTAAATGTGGGTTAGGCTGGATTTGTCAAATCGCCAATCAGGCTTTCCATTTTTGCACTGCGAGAGCCTTTAAATAAGACACACGATGGCTTATCAAGCAGAGCCTTTAGGCGTACAAGCAGCGCTGGTTTGTCGGCAAAATGCTCACTGATTAACGCACTGCCACTGTCATTGATGGCTTTTGTGCAGTGGCTCATCAGCTCACCCATCGTCAAAACATAATCAATTTGAGCGCCCAAATTGACTTTGTCTGATAGCGCTTGACCCAGTTTATGGTGTTCGCTGACCGCTTCATCGCCAAGCTCGGCAATGTCGCCAAGCACCAAAATTCTTTGGGCGTTTTCATAAGCCAGCACGTCTGCCGCCACCAGCATGGACGTTGGGTTGGCATTATAGGTATCATCAATGAGCAAATGCTCGCCAAATTCAATGCGAGTTAAGCGACCTTTGGGGGGCGTGGCAGTTTCTAGCCCTGATTTGATTAACGCCAAGGACACCCCAAGCGCCACCGCACAGCTTGCCGCCGCCAGTGCATTGGTAACGTTATGTTCGCCAACAAAGGGAAGTTTTAGCGTTTGGGTGGCAATTTCTTCTGCTTGTCCAACCGCCAACGTAAAGGTACTGTGGGTGTTTTCTACTTCTATATCATCGGCAAACACATCGCCCATCAGCTGTACATTCTCAAGCTCTTTGACAGCTTCGGCTTCTTCAGCGGTTAGAGCCTGCCAGTCAATGCCTGCTTGCGCCAGTGGCACGGTTTTTTCGCCAAAGCTGATGATGTGCTGAGTGTGATTGCTTGCCATCTTTTCAAGCAGTTCGCCAAATTTATCGCCAAAGGGCACGACAGCCACGCCCTGCTTAGTTAAGCCTTGATAAATTTCTGCCTTGGCACGGGCGATGTTTTCTTGACCGCCAAATTCACCCAAATGCGCCGTGCCGATATTAAGCACGCACGCCACATCAGGGCGCACCAAAGCGGTGGTATAGGCAATCTCGCCCACATGGTTTGCCCCAAGCTCCATCACTGCAAAACGGTGCTCATCGGTCAGCTCAAGCAACATCATCGGCACACCCAAATCGTTGTTAAGATTGCCACGAGTGATGAGCGTGGGCGCAATTTGACCAAAAATCGCCCCAAGCATTTCTTTGGTGGTGGTCTTACCGCTTGAGCCTGTCAAAGCAATCACCGTCAAATCAGGGTGCACATCACGGCGGTATTTACCCAACAGTCCAAGCGCAAGGCGGGTGTCGCTTACAACCATCTGCGCAAAATCACCCACTTGACGGCTTGTGATGGCAAGGCTTGCCCCTTTGTCAAAAGCGGCGGCGACATAATCATGCCCATCAAAATTATCACCCTTTAATGCCAAAAAAATATCGCCCTGCTCTATCTTGCGGGTATCGGTGGTGATTTTTTGGCTTTGGCTAAAGGCATCGCCACGGTGCCAAATGGGGTTTAGGCTTACTAATGCCTGCGTTAAGTTGTCGGTTTGCCAAGTGTAGGGGGTCATGGAACTGCTCTTTATTTGCTTTGATTAAACTATTTAAAAATATTAATTAATAACACGAATTCATCTGACAGGCACTCCTGCCTGAACTTATCTTCCCTATCTGTTGGCTATGGCAAATGTTGTTATCATGGTGTTTTAACACTTAAGCAACTCTTCAATTACCGCCACATCATCAAACTCATGACGCACGCCTTGGATTTCTTGGTAGGTTTCATGCCCTTTGCCTGCAATCACCACAATGTCATCTGCTTTGGCGTGGGTGATGGCATAAGCAATCGCCTGTTTGCGGTCGGGCTCTATCACAAGTTTGTAATGCTCTTCACAACTCAAACCCACTTGCATGTCCTTTAAAATAGCCAAAGGGTCTTCGCTTCTGGGGTTGTCGGCGGTCAAAATCACCTTGTCTGCCAGCTCTACCCCTGCTTTTGCCATCAAAGGGCGTTTGCCTTTATCTCTATCGCCGCCACAGCCAAACACCGCCCAAAGCTTACCTGCGCAATGCGCTTTTAGGCTTGTCAAAACTTGTATCAATGCGTCAGGGGTGTGGGCATAATCCACAATAAAACAGCCCCTATCGGTGGCGACTTTTTGCATACGCCCCCTTGCTCCGACAAGCTGACTGACAAGCGTTGGCAACACGGCAAACTGCTCAGGATACAACGCCAAAAATCCCGCCATGCTCGCCAAAAGGTTACTTACATTAAACAAGCCCAACAAAGGCGACACAAGCGACACATCACCAAAAGGGGTTTTGACCGTCATCGCCACGCCCGCCAAACTGGGGCGTATGTCGCTGGCAAAAAAGTCGGCTTGCGAATCGGTGGTGCTGTATGTCCAAAGAGTCAAATCGGTGGCAGCTTGGGCGTGTAATTTGTCAATCAGCCGAGCGCCAAACTCATCGTCCAAATTGATGATGGCATGATGTAATTTGTCAAAATACGCCTTATCAAACAGCATGGCTTTGGCGCTTGCATAGTCGTCCATGTCGGCATGATAATCTAAGTGGTCTCGGGACAAATTGCTAAAAATCGCCACTTCTACAGGCACGCCTTGCAAGCGGTGCTGATGTAGCCCGTGCGAACTGGCTTCCAAAGAAACCGCTTGTACGCCTTCTTTTCCCATCTGATACAAAAATTCATGCACCTTACCCACTTCACTGGTGGTATGCGTGGACTGTACCAAATTTGCCAAACGCCCATTACCTGCCGTACCCATGATGGCACAAGGCACGCCCGAAAGCTCAATCAGTTGGGCAGTGAGCTGACTGATGGTGGTTTTGCCGTTGGTGCCTGTGGTGGCGATGATTTTAGGCAGTGTTACTTGTTGGGTGGCTTGTAGGTATGCTTGAATAAAATCCCCCAAAATCAAGCGTAAATCAGCGATATGCACAATCGGCATGGGTGGCGGATTTTCTTTGGTAAAACCCATGTCGCTCATGGCAATTTCGGACAGCACCACCGCACTGGTCAATCCTGTGATGTAGCTTTTGGCTTTTTGGGCGGTGTCTGGATTGATGGACAATAACGCAAACACTTCGCCATGTTGCACCGCTCGGCTGTCCGTTACCACGCCTGTGATGGGTAGGTCTTTTAGGCGCTGCCAAGTGTCATTGTCCACATGGCAAGCAAATAGCGATTGAAATTGGGCGAAAGTTATCATCATCAGTTCCTTTGTTGTTTTTCGTTACTGGTCGGCTGTGTTTGCGTCAAAGGCTTATCAAAAGGCACGTTATACAAACGCAAGGTTTCTTTCATGACATTGGCAAATACTGGTGCAACGGTTTGTCCTGCGGTTTTGCCTTTTTTGGGATCTTCTACCAAAATCACCACCGCAAAACGGGGATCGGACACGGGGGCGATCCCTGCAAACACGTTACGATATTGGTCGGTGCGATAAGTTACCACTTTTCTGCGACTGGTACCTGTTTTGCCCGCCACATGATAACCATCGATGGCAGCAAGCTGACCTGTACCCCCTTCTTCGGTAACGGTTTGCATCATGGCAAGTACAGATTTGGCGGTTTGGGCGCTGACCACTTGTCTGGGCTGGGTTGGCATATCTTTGATGATACGCAAAGGCATGAGCACTCCACCGTTACCAAGCGCTCCATACGCTTGGGCGATCTGTGCCAATGTAACTTGCTGACCGTAACCATAAGCCAAAGTACCACGGCGGGCTGTATTTTCAGGGGGTTTTAATGAACCTGACGCTTCGGCAGGCAGCCCCATGTTGGTGGCTTGTCCAAACCCAAACTTTTTTTGCATGTCTGCGATGGCATTGTTGGGTAAGCTCATGGCGATTTTGACCGAGCCGATGTTACTGGATTTTTGGATAAGCTTTCCTAGGGTAATGTCGCCGTAGTTGGCGCCGTCTTTGATAGTGTGCCCTGCCAAATTATAAGTCCCCGGTGATGTGGCAATGACACTATTAACGGTAAATTTTTTGGACTCCAATGCCGCCGCCACCGTCAAAGGCTTGACCACCGACCCTGGTTCTACCACGTCCATGATGACCCGATTGCGTTCGTTGGCTTCGTTACGTAGTCCCAAATCGTTGTTATTATAAGAAGGCCACGATGCCATCGCCAGCACATCGCCTGTTTTGACATCGATCACAATGCCCGAACTTGAACGGGCTGATTGAAATTTTGACATCTCAACCAATTCATTATAAAGAATGTATTGCAAACGTGAATCAATGGTTAAGCTGATGTTTTGTCCGTCCACTTTGGGCATGGTTTCTTTGACAGCTTTAATGGCAGAGCCTTTGCGACTGCCTGTTTGAATGCTCAGCATTTTGCCTTCTTCGCCCGCCAACTGCTTTTGATAACCAGACTCAATCCCACTTGCCCCCACCAAAATCATTTTTTTGCCGTCTTTGGCTTGCTCGGTTCTCATAAAGCCCAAAATGTGGGCGTTGGGTTCAGGCTGCAAATAGTAGCGTTTTTCTGTGTGTTCGCTGGTAATTCCTTTAAAGCCCAACGACAAAATTTTATCCGCCACTTCGGGGGGCGCTTTATCCAACAGTACCAATCTTCTTGAGTTTTTGCCCGTAGGCAGTGCTTTTTGGACTGCTTCTTTGTCCAAAAGATCAACGTTGTTATCAATGTTTACCAGTTTGGTCAGCGTTTCTTTGGGCATATTGCTGACTTCTGCCAAACGTGCTAAATCCATTTTTACCAAGTCTTCTTGTAGGCGAGCTCTTCTGACATCGCTGTCGGTGGTGGTAATGCCTTTTTGTATGCTGTAATACGCTTCGGCATAAGCATGAGCGTCAAATATCACGGTTACGAGTGGGGCGTTGCCTGCCAAAGGAATGCCATTGGTGTCCAAAATCATGCCCCGCCGCACCAAAAGCGGCTGCGTGGACAAAATCAAGTTTTCGGTCTTGTCTCGATGAAACTTCACATTGCGAATTTGTACATCAAATGCCCGATAAAATAACGCCAAAAAGCCAATGGCCATCACCGCACACACCAATTGATAGCGTCCTGTGTCCTGTAGCCCACCGATGAGTGCCACGGGCGATTTGACGCTTTTGGGTTTGCTGGTTTGGCGGGTCAGTTTGGTTTGTTGGCTTTTGTCGGTTTTTTTGCTTAAATTGCCTAATTTTTTCAGGCTGTCGGCAATGCTGACTTCTTCGGGTTTGGAAGTCTTGGTGTTTTTGTTTGGGGTTTTGTTGGGTGTTTTGTTGTTTTGTGTCATGTCATTCCCCCTTTGGCGTGTCAGGCGTAGGCGGCGTTTCGGTATCGGGGGTTATGGGGGCAATGACTTGACGATGTTCTTTGTGGGGAAAAAACATACCCAATTCGTCCACCGAACGGCGAACCACTTGCGAAGTAGAGCCAAAGGTTTGTTGCTCAATGCGCAATCTTTGTTCTTCTGTTTGTAATTTGATGAATTCTTCTTTGAGTGTTTGTAGATGACCGTAGGTATTATGGCGTTCTTGGGTTTGCTTGGAAATCGCCACGCCCGTGATTAAAATTGCCACAATAAGACCCATGATGATGAGCCAATAAAGCCCAACGGGGTTTTTTTTATTGGCAAAAAATAACTCATTATCTAAGAGTAAGGATTGTGGACTAACTTTTTTCATGACACTACTTTATATGATCAATGTCTGATTTTATCATAATTTTTGATGTTTGTTTATTGCCAGTATATTTAACATTTGTGTACAAAACACATCACTTTTCATCAACTCTTGGCACGTTGGTGCGTGTTGCCCCCCGTAAATAAGCACTGCGAGATCTTGGATTGTCTTTGATTTCATCACTGCTGGGCGCTATTCTTTGTGGCTTGGTAAAATATTTGGGACGCACAGGCGCAAAAGGCAAATCGTCATCTTGGGCGTATTTGCCCCGACTGTGATTTTGCAAAAACTGTTTAATTAAGCGATCTTCTAGCGAATGAAAACTGATGAGCGCAAGATTGCCATTTGCCTTTAGGACATCAATGCTTTGCTGTAAAAAACTTTCTACATCAGCCAATTCATTATTAATAAAAATTCTTAACGCCTGAAAACTTTGGGTGGCAGGGTGCTTGCCTTTTTGCCAAGCAGGGTGAGCTTGTTTGATGGTTTCGGCAAGGGCAAGTGTGGAATTATAATTTTCCATCGCCTTGATTGCCCGAGCAATGCGCCGAGAATGACGCTCTTCGCCATAAGTGTACAATACGTCAGCAATCTGGCTTTCGCTTGCCCGACTTAGCCACGCACTGACAGGCTCGCCACGACTGGTGTCCATGCGCATATCCACTGCCCCATCACGCATAAAGCTAAAGCCACGACTGCCATCGTCCAGTTGGGGACTGGATACCCCCAAATCCGCCAGCAGTCCATCTACTTTAGCCACCCCTAGCCCCAAAAGCGCCGTGGTCAAATTGGCAAAACTGTCATGAACGACCACCACTCTATCATCGGTCAAAGCCAGTGCTTGGGCGGCTTGTATGGCTTGGGGGTCTTTGTCAAAAACCACAAGGCGTGCGTCCACGGACAAATATTCCAAAAGCAACCGACTATGTCCGCCACGCCCAAAGGTTGCGTCCACAAACACCCCTGACACACTGCCTTTGGCGATGTCTTGCAGGTCTTTAACCCCGAGCACCATTGCCACAGTTTGGGTCAAAAGTACGGTTTGATGTGTAAAAACACTGAGCGTAGCAGCCATGATACATTCTTAAAAAAAATCAACATTCAACCAACAACAAAAACCAAGTGTATCATCACTTGGTTTGACACAAGGCGTTGGGCAGTCTACCACCCAACGCTTAAACCGCTTTAGTTGGCAGGTTTTGCACCTTGTTGTTGTGCCATTTTTTGTAGTTCAGCCATCTGAGCGTCAGTTTTTGCTTTGGCGTCAGCGGCAGCTTTTTTGGCAGCTTCTTCGCTTAACAGCTCAACCGTAAAGATAAGCACGCTGTTTGGCTCAATGGCAGGGTTACCTGCTTCACCATACGCCAAATCCGATGGGATAAAAAATTCGTACTTACTACCAGGGGTCATCAGCTGTACGCCTTCTGTCCAGCCCTTGATGACTTGGTTTAAGGGGAACTGCACAGGCTCGCCACGCTCATAAGAGCTGTCAAACACTTTGCCATCAATCAATTTACCTTCATAATGCACCGTTACCACGTCGGTGGCTTTGGGTTTAGGCCCTGAACCTTCGGTAATGACTTTGTATTGTAGTCCTGATGCGGTGGTAACTACCCCTTCTTTGGTTTTGTTTTCGGCTAAGAATTTTTCGCCAGTTTCTTTGTTGGTTTTGGCTTTGGTTTCAATTTCTTTTACCATTTCTTCTTCACGCTTTTTTTGGTAATCCATCAAAACCTTTTGCATTTGTTCTTCGGTTAAAGCAGGTTTGGTTTCTTCGCCGCCACGTCCGTCTTTTAGACCTTGTTCAAAGGCTTTTAGGTCAAGGTCAGGGATTTCTTCTTTGCTACTTTTACCAGTCAAATAACCCAAACTGTAGCCCACTTTTTCAACGTCGGTACTGGCTTCGGTAATGGCTTTGGCTTTGCTTGCTGAACCATCTGAATTACAGCCTGTCAAAACAAGCATAGATGCGACCAATGTGGTTAAAATAAAAGAAGTGCGTTTTTTCATAAAGTATCTCAAAAATTAAAGCTAACACATTATGATAACAAAAATCTAATACTTGTGCTATGGATAAAACGGGGGATTTTTAAGGCTTTTTAACTTTTGGGTATGCTTTTTGTTATTTTATGTACGAAATGGCGATACATCGTTATGTTATCACACCTTGATTTAAAAAAAATCCATCATTTAAGCCGTGTTATAATAATGATCCATAAAAATGTTTTTAAAATAACCATGACCGATTTTACACTCATCAAACGCCTATTTAACATCACTCAAGATAATGGTTTTTCGCCCGACGAAATCAGCAAACACCAAAGCATTTGCCCCACCATTCCCAAAGTTTTGTTTAATTTTTATACACAACTTGGCAAAGAAAATAATCTCAACCACACCCAAGATCATTTACTCAATCCTGACGAACTTTATATATCCAAATGTGGTGGTTATTTAATTTTTTATGTGGAAAATCAAGAAGTGTGTTTTTGGGGCATACCGCTGTCTCAATTAACTCACGCTGACCCTGCCGTATATATCAGCACCGACGAACAAACATGGGCGTTCGATCATCAGCGGTTAAGTGAATTTTTGCACAGCATGGCGTTTTTGCAAGGGGCGTTTGGCTTGGCGTTTTCTTGTGAAGAATTTATAGACATTGATGATACAATGCTGTCTTTTATTCAAACCAACTTTTGCCAAAAGCCTTATGCATTTCCCCAATGGAGCGTCAGTTTTTATGGTAATAGCGACGATGATGTGATTGCCATTTTTAAGGACAATGACAGCTACAGCATGATTTATGCGTCCAACAACCAACAAGGTTTTGATGTGCTAGACGATGCACTGTGTGAATATGATGACTGACTGCGTTATGGGGCAATTTCGGTGCTGGGCTTGATAAGCATTCTTGCCATCAACAGCCCAATTTCAAACAGCACGCACATCGGCACGGCAAGCATGACCATGCTATAGCCATCAGGGGGAGAAACAATCGCCGCCACAAAAAAGCAGCCAACAATCACATAACGGCGGGCGTTTTTTAGTTTTTCTACGCTCACCACACGCAGCAGCACCAAAAGCAGTGTGGCAACAGGGATTTCAAACATCACCCCAAACACCAAAAACAAACGCACCACAAAATCCAAATAATGACTGATGTCAGTCATCGGTAAGACATTTTCGGGCGAAAACAGCACCAAAAACTTTAAGGCAGGCACAAGCACCAAAAAATAAGCAAACGCCACTCCCGTATAAAACAAAATGACCGCCGACAATAACAGCGGTATGGCAATGCGTTTTTCGTGTTTATAAAGACCAGGAGCGACAAAGCCCCAAAGCTGAGCGATGATGAACGGCATGGTAACAAAAATCGCCACAAAAAAGGTCAGCTTGATGGGCGCCAAAAATCCTGACGCCACTTCGGTGGCAATCACACTGGCGTTGGGCGGTAAAAGTGCCACCAATGGATCAGAAATAAAATCATAAAGCTGGCGACTAAATCCCACCAACGCCAAAAATACCACAAAAACCGCCAGCACAATACGGATAAAACGGGTGCGCAGCTCTGCAAAATGTTGCATTAGGGGCATTTCGCCATCGGGGTTGGTTGAAAGTTTTGTCATACCGATTGGGGTGCTTGGCTTGTGGGACGTTAAGGGCTAGATGGACGCTTGGTTTGGCAGTTGATAAAGCAATTTGTCCGCCTGATAATTGGGCAAAAAAGGCGGTTTGGGCAAACGGCGTTTTTTGTCATAATCGCCCAACAAAAAAAATCGCCCTGATAAGGGAATGGGCTTAAAAGACGGTGTCGCAGCATAAGTCAAACCGTCCAAAAGCGTGTCATCATCGGATTTGTCGGGCTTTTTTGGTGTGGCAGAAGGCGTGGCAGTTTGTTTTTGTAAACTGTTTTGTAGCTCTTGCATTTGTGCCTTGATACGCTCTTCGGACGCTCGGATTTGGGCGATTTCGGCTTGTAGCTGTGCTTGCACTTCGTTTAGCTGTAGTTCGCTGACAAACTCTTGGCGCAACCGTGTGGACAAACGCACAAATTGCCCATACCATCTGCCCAAGGTACGAGCCACGACTAGCAGTTTGTCAGGGCCCAAGACAATCAAGGCAATGATACCAAACAACGTCAGCTCAAAAAACCCCAAATTAAACATCAGGGTTAAACCTTGTCTTTGTCGCTTTTGATTTCTTTGACTTCGGCGTTCATGGGTTCACGGTTGTCGGTCAGTGGTTTTGGCTCTTCGTCTTTGACAGCGTCTTTAAAGCCTTTGACCGCCTGTCCCAAATCTTTGCCTGCGCTTTTGAGTTTACTTGTCCCAAAAATCACCACCACGACCGCCAAAAAAATAAGCCAATGTACCAGTGAAAAACTACCCATAATTATTTACCTTTTAATATCTTATTGTGGCGTACGAGAATTTTTTTCGTCTATGCCCGACAAACCAAAACGTCTGGCAAGTTCTAGCAAAATCGCTTCACTAGACAAATCCAAATACGCCATCGCCACAAGGCTATGAAACCACAAATCCGCCATTTCGTACACCAAATCGGCTTTTGCGTCATCGCTGCCTTGTTTTGCCATTGCCCATTGTAATTCTTTGGCGGCAAGGATACTTTCTATGGCTTCTTCGCCCACTTTTTCAAGGATTTTATTCAGCCCTTTGTGATATAAGCTTGCCACATAAGAGCTGTCTTTATCTGAGCCTTTACGCTGTTGTAGCATGGCATCAAGTTCGTGCAAAATGCTGTGTACAGATGGCTTTGGCGCAGGCGGTGGCTGTGTTTGGGTGCCATAGATTTCTTCGGCGGATTTTTTGGGTTCGCTGGTATTGTACCAAGCGCCACCTGTGGTGTCTAGCGTCCGATAAAAACAGCTTTCACGCCCCGTATGGCAAGCAATACCGCCCACTTGGGTAACGATAAGTACGATGGTGTCGCCATCACAATCGGTGCGAATTTCGTGGACAATTTGTTGATG
The DNA here is from genome assembly GCA_041781275.1 of Moraxella sp. GTDB lineage: Bacteria > Pseudomonadota > Gammaproteobacteria > Pseudomonadales > Moraxellaceae > Moraxella. Next base: position 3,559 of record JBHAZZ010000040.1, on the reverse strand, counting down.
ACCTGATGTCTCGCCTTTGTGCCACAATTTGCCACGACTGCGACTAAAATAAACGCCCGTGCCAGTTTGGACGGTCAAAAGCAAGGCTTCACGGTTTTGCCATGCCATCATCAAAATTTGTCCTGTGGCTTGGTCTTGGGCGATGGCAGGTATCAGTCCATCGGCGTTAAAGGTAAGCTCATCTATCCACATAATGTTTGTCTGTTTGAATTTGGTTACAAAGTTGGGATTTTGGTGTTAGTTTAACATAAGGGACAACAGTTTTGGAGAATTTCAACACATCAATCATGCCACCTACTTTGTTTCACTTAAAATGTTACTTAATTATAACAGATTGTATGATTATTTTTAATGATTTCTTGCAAATATTAATGTCTCTACAAAGTCCCTATTTTTTCTTATAGACATGACCGCAAAAATATGATAAAAAAATAACCATAACAAATGTACTGTTTTGGGCATTTGCTCTTAATCTTGAAAAAATAATGACTCATTTACTGGTGTTGAGGCTATTATGAACCATATCTATCGTGTTATTTTTAATCGTCAAACCAATACATTTCAAGCTGTCGCCGAAACCGCAACTGCCACTAAAAAACAAGGTAGTGGGACACGTTCTGAAGTAACCGGCTCTATCGCCCACCCCACACTCTCCACTCGCCTTTGTGCACTTTCTTTTGCTTTACTTAGTAGTTCTGCTGCCTTTGCCGCTCCCACAGGTGGACAAGTCGTGGCAGGACAAGCCAATATTGCTCAAACAGGAGCCGTTACCAATATCCATCAATCTAGCCAAAATGCTGCAATTAACTGGCAACAATTTAATATCAAACCCACCGAAACGGTCAATTTCCATCAACCAAATGCTCAAGCGGTAACATTAAACCGTGTGATTGGCAATGAAAAATCAGTGATTGATGGGGCAATGAATGCCAATGGCAGGGTCTTTATTCAAAACCCAAATGGGACATTGATTGGTAAAAATGCCCAAATTAATGTTGGTGGCTTAGTCGCTACAACGGCAAATATCAGTGATGATGATTTTATGAATGGACGCTACCAATTTAATGGCGGTTCACAAGGAGCGATTGAAAATCTAGGACACATTAGCGTACCTGAAGGTGGTGTCGTTGCTCTAATCGCTCCAATCGTTAAAAATGGCGGTACGATTACTGCACCAAAAGCCAACGTATTACTGGCGAGTGCAGAAAGTTTTAGCATTACCTTGCCTGATAACCAAAATTTTGCCTACACCTTAGACCAAGGCACATTACAAGGTTTGGTGGACAATGGCGGAGCTATTTTGGCAGATGGCGGTCATGTGGTCTTAACTGCTAAGGGTATTGACACGGTCAAAAAATCACTCATCAAACACAGTGGCGTGATTGAGGCAAATACCGTACAAAATAAAAATGGTGTAATTGAACTTTTAGGCGATTTGGATAACTCACGCCTAGAGGTTAGCGGAACGCTAAAAGCAGAGGCAAAAGCACAAGGCGATGGTGGATTTATTGAAACCAGTGCTAGCCAATTAGACATTTCAGAACAAGCGAACATTTCCACTCACGCAGAAAATGGCAAGACAGGGACATGGCTGATTGACCCTAAAGATTTTACCGTAGCTCCAAGCGGTGGCGATACCACAGGTGCGGTGGTGTCTAAAGGTTTGGAACAAAATAACGTAATCCTAAAAAGCCGTGATGGTGCCAAAGAAGGCAAAGGCGATGTGGTGATTAATGATGAAATTTCATGGAATAAAAACACCCTTACGCTTAATGCTGAGAATGATATTCATATTAATAAAACGCTGAATGGTAGCGGAACAGCAAAATTGGCATTGGAGTATGGGCAAAGTACAACTGACGGCGGAGAAAATGACTACCATCTAAAAAATGGTGCAAAAGTTAATTTACCAGTAGGGAAAAATTTTAGCACCAAAAAAGGCAGTGAAGGGCAAACCAATGAGTTTACCGTCATTCATAGTTTTCCAAATATTGCTCAAAACTATACCTTTAATACCACTAGAATTGCATTAGGTAAAGATATTGATTTAGCTTATGTAAAAACTCTAAAAGATTTTGGAGGATGGAATACTTTACCTGCATTTAATACTTATGTACATGGCTTAGGTCATTATATTGATAAATTTTCAATAAACTCTAAGGGGGCTTACGCTGGATTATTGAGTCAAATAGAAGGCGGAGAAATACGTGATTTAGGGTTACTTAATTTAAATGTATCATCTACTGGTTATTATACTGGAGGTTTGGTCGGTATTTCACATGGAACAACGGATATCAATAACATTACAATATTAGGTAATGTAAAAGGAGGTAGATATACAGGTGGAATTATTGGTCAAGGGTTATCTACAAATTTAAATAATGTAAAATTTGTTGGTAATGTTAATGGCGATAATTACGTTGGAGGATTATCTGGAGCAATTAATAATATTACTGATAGTGGATTTAAAGGGAATGTTTCTGGTAATAATTATATAGGTGGGCTAAGTGGTCATGTAGGTGATACGATAGAAAATAGCTCTGCACAAGACATTAATATCAATGGAAAAGATTATGTTGGTGGCTTGGTTGGTGATACTCGTAATGCTGTAAGAAAGAGTTATGTATATAATGGTAAAGTATCTGGAAACAATTATGTTGGAGGATTGATTGGCACTTCAGAAGATGCTTATATGGGATATATTTCCGAAAGCTATTTTGTGGGAGATGTGAAAGGTGCTGATTATGTTGGCGGTTTAGCTGGTATAGACATTGATGATATTTTTAATGCATATGTTTCAGGTACTGTTACTGGAAAAAATCAAGTAGGTGGTTTAGTTGGTGATGGTTGGGGATATATGAATGTTCACAATACCTATTTTAATGGCGTATTAAATGGCTCAGGCGAAAATGTGAGTAATTTGTTTGGCGTAGAAACCTACAATTATACTTATGATAAGAATTACTTTAATGTTGACAAAACAAGACCGCTTGGTAAATATGGTTATGGTAAAACATTAGAACAAATGAAGAAAAAAGAAACCTATGAAGGGTGGGATTTTGACACATTATGGTCAATTAAACCTGATGGGACAGATACACCACGATTACGTAATATTATCAATTTGGAAAAAATAGGTATATCAACTCCTACTAATTTACCAATACCCAATAAACATAGTGATATTAATAGTAGTAGTGATTATTCATACACAAATAATTCAAATATTGATTGTATTAATGAGTCTTGTTCTCAGGAGTATAAAGTTGTGCCAAATAGATATGAAATATTCACAGATATTTTTGGAATTAAGTTCAGTGAGGTTCATGTTAAAATAGACAATGAAGGTAATATTATATTAACTAATAATTATCCTTTTGCTGTTCATGCAAATATTACAATGCCAAATGGGGTAAAGAAGGATTTTATATTAGCTCCAGAAGATAAAGACATATTAAATGTTAATATTGATGGTGTAATGAAAGGAGAATTTTTATCAAATTTTTCAGATATAAAATTACATGCTAGTGGTAGCATTCCAACTTTTGGTGGTTCAATT
>JBHAZZ010000039.1:0-8787 GCA_041781275.1 Moraxella sp. | reverse complement strand
TAACGTAGGTGATACCAATCTAAAGCCTAATGGATTGTGTTTTGTTGGAGCTGACCATATGATTTTTTGATCAGAAGATAACTGAGTTAAGTGCTTGTGAGAATACTTTGTCTCGTAATAAAAATTCATAGGCGAATACCGATATGAGTGTTAGTATGACTGTGGCGATACCAATTTTGAATAAGTTTTTTAAAAATGTGTTTTGTGAATTGATGTTTTGTGTATAGATGTCGCTTAAATTGGCACGACAATTAACGCATTCAACAAAAATGCTTTCAATGTGATTATTGGCATGACATCTGTTGCATTCAATATTCATAAAACTTCCAAAATTTAAAAAAATAACTTGGACTTATTAAAACAAGCCCAAGTCATTCATAGAGCTTATCTGATTAGCCCACAAACGCACGTTCCACCACATAATCAGCAGGTACGCCCATGCGTGGTGAAATGGTCAGCCCAAATTCGTCCAAAATGGCGCAGGTGTCAGCGTTCATCGCCATGCTACCACAAATCATCACACGGTCATCGTCTTTGTTGATGGGTGGCATACCAATGTCGGCAAACAGTTTGCCTGATTTTAAAAGGTCGGTAACACGTCCTTGGTTTTTGAATTCATCACGGGTAACGGTGGGGTAGTAGATGAATTTTTCACGCACCCATTCCCCAAAAATTTCATCATTGGGCAAGTCTTTTTCAAACATTTCCCGATACGCCAAATCTTCCACATGACGCACGCCGTGTACCAAAATGACTTTTTCAAAGCGTTCATAAACTTCAGGTTCACGCACCAATGACAAAAACGGTGCAAGTCCCGTGCCAGTAGCCAGCATATACAAGTTTTTGCCCGCCACCAAATCATCTAGCACCAATGTGCCTGTGGGTTTTTTGCTTACCAGTAATTGATCCCCAACTTGGATATGTTGCAAGCGAGATGTCAAAGGGCCGTCTTGAACTTTGATGGAATAAAATTCAAGCTCTTCTGCCCAAGCGGGACTGGCGATAGAATAAGCACGCACAAGGGGCTTGCCGTCCACTTCTAGTCCAATCATGGCAAATTCACCACTTCTAAAGCGTAAGCTGTCGCTGCGGGTGGTTTTGATGGTAAATAGGCTGTCTGTCCAATGGTGAACATAAGTAACGGTTTCGGTGATAAACTTTGACATGAAAGACCCTGTTTGATTTAATAACAAAAATAAAAATTTTGCGTATAATAGCGGTTTTTACCGTCTATCTTTAACATGATTTTGGAATAACACCCTGCAATTTTAGCATAAACAGCCAAAAATTGCCATGTTGTGCCAAAAGTTTGAGCAAGGAAACAGCGTGCCAAACCATCAAATGCCAATCATCGCTTATCACAGATCACCTTTGTCCCAAAAATTTGGTGCGCCCAGACAGTCGGGTTTGGTCGCCATCAAAAGCTGTATAGAATTTGTGATGCCTTATGCCACGCCTGACGCATTTTTGGGGATAGAGCAGTACAGTCATTTGTGGGTGCTGTGGCAATTTCATCATAATAAAACCCAAGACAATTTCCGCCCACAAGTGCGACCCCCCAGACTTGGCGGTAATGATAAAATGGGGGTATTTGCTACACGCAGTATGTACAGACCATCTGCATTGGGGCTGTCAGTGGTGGCGTTAGATGGGATAGAGATTGTTCGTGGGGGCGTGGTTTTGCACATTACAGGGGCGGACATGATTGATGGCACGCCGATTCTTGATGTTAAACCGTATTTGCCTTATGTGGACAGTGTACCACAAGCAACCAGTCATGACATTCAAAAACCGCCCACCAAGCACGTCAAATTTACTCAAGAAGCCCAAGTGCAGTTTGCGCAGTTGGTGGCGCAAGACCTGTTACAAGACAAAGACAAGGACTTGATGGCGGCGCTCATCGCCCAAGACCCAAGACCTGCTTACCGTCAACACGAAACAGACGTGCTGTTTGTAATGCAATATGGGCTGGTTGATGTGGGGTTTATGATGACCCAAGACCAAACTTTAGTCATTTCACGGCTGACACTTATCAAAACGGATTAGATGGTGGCTTATGGGTCATCTTAAAATTTGGGGTTTGCCTGCCGTGGTTTATCCGGCTAATGAATTTGAAGTTTTTTGGTAAATCAAGGCATTCCTGACAGTTTTTTAAGGCTGGCTTTGAGCAGGCTTGCGGTGTCAAGTGTCTCAAGCGTGGGCTGAGCGGCTTTGATGGCAAGCTGCGCTTCTTTGTCTTTGTAGCCTAGACTGATGAGTGCGCTTTGTACTTCAGCCACCACAAACAGTGGGCTGTCGCTTGGGGCACTGTCAGCACTTTGGCTGCTTGTCGGTAACATCATCGCCACATCAGTCAGTTTGTCTTTTAGTTCAATCAGTAGGCGTTGGGCGGTTTTTTTGCCAATTCCGGGGACTTTGACAAGGGTGCTGTCGTCTTCGTATTCTACGGCGTGTTTAAGTTCGTCAGTGGAGAGCGTTGAGAGTATGGCAAGTGCCATTTTTGCTCCAACTCCATTGATTTTAATCAGTTTTTTAAAAATTTCTCTGTCTTGTTTGTGGAGAAAACCAAATAACGCATGGACGTCTTCACGCACGTGCAAATGGGTAAATAAGCTCACATCGCTGCCAACGGTCAAAGCACAAAAAGACGGCACGGGCAGTTCAACGTCATAACCTACGCCACTTTTTGTCATGATGCACGCCACAGGAGCGGACAAATAAGCAACTTGCCCTTGAATCATGCCAATCATATTTTTCCTTCAATCAGTGATATAAAAATTTTTAAAAAACAAAACCCAACACATCGCTGGGTTTTGCCAAAAATCAGACGATTATTTGTAATAATCCACCATTTTTTCTAGGCTGATGGGGCGGATTTTGTTGGCATTTCCTGCCGAACCAAAGGCTTCATAGCGAGCCACACAGATTTCTTGCATGGCTTTGATGGACGCTGCCAAATATTTGCGTGGGTCAAATTCGGCAGGGTGTTCGTTCATAAAACGGCGGATTGCCCCTGTGGACGCTAGGCGTAGATCGGTGTCAATGTTGATTTTGCGCACGCCGTGTTTGATGGCTTCTACCAGTTGCTCTACAGGCACGCCATAGGTTTCGCCGATATTACCGCCGTTTTCGTTGATGATTTTTAACCATTCTTGGGGTACGGAGCTGGAGCCATGCATCACAAGGTGGGTGTTGGGTAGGGCTTCGTGAATTTCTTTGATGCGGTCAATGGCTAAAATATCACCAGTAGGCGGACGGGTGAATTTGTATGCACCGTGTGAAGTACCCACCGCAATCGCCAATGCGTCCACGCCTGTATCAGCAACGAACTGACGAGCTTCTTCTACCGAAGTCAAAAGCTGGCTATGGTCAAGCACGCCTTCTGCGCCTACGCCATCTTCTTCGCCTGCCATGCCTGTCTCTAGACTGCCTAAACAGCCAATTTCGCCTTCTACAGACACACCGCAAGCGTGCGCCATTTTGACCACATCACGGGTAACGCTGACGTTATAGTCATAATCGGCAGGGGTTTTGCCGTCTTCTTTGAGTGAGCCGTCCATCATCACCGAGCTAAAGCCAAGCTGAATGGAACGCTGACAAACGGCAGGACTGGTGCCGTGATCTTGGTGCATGACCACGGGAATGTGTGGCCACTCTTCAATGGCGGACAAAATCAAATGACGCAAAAAAGGTGCACCGGCGTATTTTCTTGCACCTGCTGAAGCCTGTACGATGACGGGCGAGTCGGTTTGGTCGGCTGCCATCATGATGGCACGCATTTGTTCTAGGTTATTGACGTTAAAAGCGGGCAAACCATAAGCGTGTTCGCCTGCATGATCAAGTAATTGGCGTAAAGAAACCAGTGCCATAATAAACTCCGTGAAATTGGGGTGGCTGATTAAAAATTCTTAAAATTATATCAAAAAAAGCCCAATAAAGATACCGCATTGACTTGAATTGTGGGGCTTTGTATTCAGGACGATTTGAGTTTATAAAAGTTTGCTTTTGGTATAAAGATGGTGTTATTTGGTCAAGTGGTGTTTGCTGTGCGTTTTTAGGGTTTTTGCGGTAAAATTTGCAAATGTGGCGCTGGTAATGTTTTGAGTGTTTATGGGTTTTATTGCTGTCTTTTTATTGATAAATCAAAACATTAACAAAAGTTTGTCAAAAAATATAACCATCATAACATCTAAATTTTAGTGGCAATTTTTAACTGTGGACATCGTATAAAAACTGCCACCGAATAAGTATGTGGATTAATGTCCTTCTTTGGCGTGGTTGATGGTGTACTTGGGAATTTCTATGGTTAAATCGCTGTCTGCCACCACGCATTGACACGCCAATCTTGAATCAGGTTCTAAGCCCCACGCTCTGTCAAGCAAGTCTGCTTCAATGTCGTCCATTTCTTCTAGACTGTCAAAACCTTGGCGGACAATCACGTGGCAAGTGGTGCACGCTTTTGACATATCGCAGGCGTGTTCAATTTTTATGCCACGAGCCAATAAACCTTCGCACAAATTTTCGCCTTCATTGAGTTCAACGGTCGCTCCTTGTGGGCAGATTTCGTGGTGGGGCAGTAAAGTAACAGTTGTCATAATATCTCTTTGATTATCAATGAAATTTAATAAAATTACCAGTCACTTGCTTTGGTGCCTGCTAGGGCGTTTTTGACACTTTGGTTCATGATGATGGACGCAAAATGATCGCTTAGCGGTTTTAGCTGGCTGATGGCTTGATCTAATTGGGTTTTGTCGTTGGTGTCAATGGCGGTTTTGACGGTTTGCATGGCGTTTTGTAGGGCGGTCAAACCATCATCATCAAGCAAAGTGGCAAATTCATTAAGTGCCGAATGTAGGGCGTTTAATTCTCTTTGGGCTTCCACTTGGGTTTCTATCAAGGCTCGGGCAAGTTTGTCTTGTTGAGCGTGGATAAATCCTGCTTGTAATAGCTGTTCTTGCTGTTCTTGGCTAAGCCCATAGCTTGGCGTGACGGCAATTTGGCTGCTGACTTTGGTGGTCGTCTCCATCGCTGACACCGTAAGCTGACCGTTTGCGTCAATGGCAAAAGTAACTTCAATGCGTGCCAGTCCTGCTTTCATGGGCGGTATGCCAAACAGCTCAAAGCGTGCCAAACTGCGACAATCCGCCACCGTATCACGTTCGCCTTGTACCACATGAACGACCATGCCTGTTTGCCCGTCTTGGTGTGTGGTAAAGGTTTGTTTGCGAGTAACAGGAATGGGGGTGTTGCGTGGAATGATGACTTCTGTCAGTCCGCCCATGGTTTCAAGCCCCAAAGACAAAGGCGTAACGTCAAGCAATAATAAATTGTTGTCGTGTTTGTGGACAAGCTGATGAGCAACCCGAGCAGCGCCCAACGCCACCACTTCATCGGGGTTTAGGGTGCATAAGGGGGTTTTGTCAAAAAAGGCGGTAACCGCTTCACGAATGATGGGCATACGGGTAGAGCCACCCACCAGTACCACGTCATCAAGTAAAGATTTGTCAAGTTTGGCGTCAATCAGTACCTGCTGGCAAATTTTTAGGGTGCGTTGTATGACACCCTGACACACTTCGTTTAGGGTTTGTGTGTTGAGTATGGTTTTTAGGGGTGTACCGTCAATGTCTATGTCCACCATCACCGCATGGCTGCTTGATAAGGTTTGTTTGTAACTTTTGGCAAGGGTAGCAAGGTTTGCTTTGCTGTCGGCGGAGACTTGTGCTGGATTTAGCCCTGCCAGTTTGATCAAATAATTGGCAAGCAAGCGATCGATGTCATCACCACCCAAGGCGCTGTTACCCCCCGTTGCCAAAACTTCAAACACCCCGTTTTCTAGGCGCAGCACCGAAACATCAAACGTACCCCCACCCAAATCATAAATCAAATAGGTGCCCGTTTTGGCGGATTTATCCAGTCCATAAGCGATGGCAGCGGCGGTGGGTTCATTCAAAAGTCGCAGCACAGTAAGTCCCGCCACTTCTGCGGCGTCTTTGGTAGCTTGTCTTTGTGCTTCATCAAAATAGGCAGGCACGGTGATGACCGCCCCAACGATACTATTTGGGGGTAGTGCTGCCGCTGCATGATTTTTTAGGTGGGCAAGAATGTGTGCCGATGTTTCCACGGGGGATTTTTCACCTTGTGCGGTAACAAAAGCAGGCATGGTGTTGTCTGCGCCCGTTAGGGTGTAGGGGTGCGAAAATTTGATGTCGCTTTTGCTGCGCCCCATAAAGCGTTTGGCGCTGATGATGGTGTTGGTGTGGTCCTGTTGCAGTAAGGCTTTTTTGCCCACCAGTGGTTTGTCTGATTTTTCACCATAATAAACCACGCTAGGAAGCAGGTTGCTGTCGCCAAAGCCAAGCACCGACGCTTGACCTGAACGCACCACGGCGACCAAAGAATGGGTTGTGCCAAGGTCAATGCCAAGTGCGTATTGGTGTTTGTGGGGGTCGGCAGACTTATTGGGTTCGCTGATTTGTAATAGTGCCATAGTATTTTAAAGTTGGCTAAAACTTAAATTTTAACAATTTAGGTTCTGGCTTTTCGTGTATCAAATTAAGATTAAACGTATAAATCATCATCGCTTTGACAGTGATGGAAACTGCCAAGTTTGGCGACGACATCGTGATGTAATTTATGTAAAAATTGTAATTTTTGCGCAAAGGCGACCGCTTGTTGCCAGTCTTTGGTTTCGTAACTTTGGGCAAAATCTGTTGCGGTATCTGCCATCAGTGGGGTTAATTGGTTGGCGATCGTTTGGACTTGTTGGGCGTTTTGACTGTCTTCTAAATCCATACGAAAATTCATCATGTGATCTAAAAAACTTTCGTCATAAATGGATTGGTCATTATCTAGCGCCTGCCCCGACAAAGACAATAAATACATCGCTCGGCTGTCATCGCCCATGAGCGTATCAAAAGCGTGATTGATCAGGCTTGAATTTTGTTCCGCCAAGGCTTTTTGTTCGTCAGTTGCTTGATCTGGGTGATGTTTTTTTTGTAGTGCCAAAAGCTGGTTTTTTAGGGCGGTTTTGTCTATGTCAAACTGCACAGGCAGCTTAAATAAAGCAAAAAAATGATTGTCTGCCAAACTGTTCATGACCGCCCCTTATACCGAAAACGACTCGCCGCAGCCACATTCGCCCGTTTGATTGGGGTTCATGAATTTAAAGCCAGAATTTAAGCCTTCGGTAACAAAGTCCATTTGTAGTCCGTTAAGATAAATCAGGCTTTTGGGGTCAACAAAAACACTTACCCCGTCATTGTCAAACACTTCATCGTTGGCGTCGGGCGTATCCACAAATTCAAGAACGTATGACAGCCCAGAACACCCTGAAGTTTTGACGCCCACACGAATGCCCACACCGTGTCCACGGTTGGCTAAAAATTCTTTGATGTGATTAACGGCAGCAGGGGTAAGTGCAATCATGACGGTCTCCTAACGATTTGCCAAACTTGAGCGATCCCAAGTTTGGACGTTTGTGGTTTTAGTGTTTGGCTTGATAATCGGCAATGGCGGCTTTGATGGCGTCTTCGGCAAGCACTGAGCAGTGTACCTTAACAGGTGGTAAAGCCAGCTCTTCGGCGATATCTTTGTTTTTGATGGCGGCGGCTTGGTCTAGGGTTTTGCCTTTGAGCCATTCGGTAACCAGTGAGCTAGACGCAATGGCGCTGCCACAGCCATAAGTTTTAAAGCGAGCGTCTTCAATGATGCCGTCATCGCTGACTTGAATTTGTAAGCGCATGACATCACCGCAGGCGGGCGCACCGACCATGCCTGTGCCGACATTTTTGGCGTTTTTGTCAAGATTGCCCACGTTGCGGGGGTTTTCATAATGGTCAATGACCTTGTCTGAATATGCCATAATGGTCTCCAAGTTGCTAATATTGCTTTGCAATATTTGGCTGGTTTAAATTAGGTTAAAGGCTGCAATAACTGCTATTTTATTTTATACCAAGTATCTTTATCAACATTGCCTTGCCAAATAAAATTGGTTGGTGTTAATAAGTGCGTATTTTTATTAAAATATGTTGGTTGTATTATTTTTTCAAAAACTGTGCCACTATCTTTATTATGGTGATAGATGGGATTTAAGCAAGTATATTCAATGTATTCTTTTTCATTTTTTAATACTTTGATAGAGCCATCTTTGATTAAATCATCAGCACTTTTTTTGCGTTCAAACAATTCACGCATGGCGAGAGTGTATGGATCCATCTCTTCATCAAAAAGCATTTCAAGTAAGTCTGGATTTTGATGGGAATCATCTAGATGCTTAAGACTGTCTTGATTAAGCTTCACACCTTTAAAATAATAGCGTGCGTCATTGTCAAATTGGTCTTTTTGGTATTCTTCCGTATTTCCAAACTCTGATATTGAAATGATTTTATCACCTTCTACTTTTAGTGTATATGGCGCTGATGTGAGTAAAAAGTGATGACTTGGGTCTAAGCCAATATACAAATCATGTTTGCCTTTTTTAATTTCATCAAGTGAATATCTTACCATGTGATAGTCTTTACCATACTCTTTTTTTTGCCCAATAAATACATAATTGGCATGAGTTGGAATATCAATGCGATATTCTGGGTTGTTCAATGTTGTTTCGGTGTAATTTAGTGTTGGGTATATCAATTTGGTGTGAGTTAAATGCTCATTTTCACTAAAACCTAATACTGCTTGCACACCTTGACTGCCATAGTAACTTATTTGAGTAAAGTTGGGAGTATTGATAACAATTTGAGGCGATGTTACCGTCTTGTCTTTATTAAACCAAGCAGGAAATAAGGT
>JBHAZZ010000038.1:0-25011 GCA_041781275.1 Moraxella sp. | reverse complement strand
TGCCGCTGGCTTGTAAGTCAGCACGCATGGCTTGAATCATTTGTGTATTGACTTGACTGCTGACGCTTGATGAAGGCGTGTAGCGATGAGCGCTGCTGTTTGTTTTATTGGTGTTTGTAGTCGTGGTTTTACTGGTGGTTTTTTGACTGCTTGTCTTTTGGGTGGTGCTTTTTTGGGCGCTTTTTTTCGCCCCTTTATAGCCGGTGCCGTATTTTTCTTGGTTTTCCCAAAGGTTTCTTTGAAAGGCATTATCTATTTGCCAAGTGGCAAAATAATTGTCTGGACTGATAAAATACGCTTGTGCAGACTGTATATAAGCAAGGGGCGCAAACGCCAAAACAGCCGCAACAGCGTAAGATTTAAGTTTGATGGTCATGGCAACTCCTTTTGGTTTTGAGTATCAAAAACTTAATGGTTAAAGCAAGGTTTGAATAGTGTAACGCAACCAAAGGCAAAGTGTAAAGGACAAATTATTTGAGTATTTTAAGCGGGTAAATGTAAAAAACCCTTTCATCACGAAAGGGCTTTTTGAAGATGGCTCCCCAACCTGGGCTCGAACCAGGGACACACGGATTAACAGTCCGATGCTCTACCGACTGAGCTATTGGGGAATGTGGTAGATGGTGCGTATTATAAAGGATTTAATTTGTTTGTCAAATACTTTTTTAAATATTTTAAAGTGTCAATTTAAATTCAAATTAAAACACCGAAGTGCCGCTGCAAAGGGAGACTCTGAACCGTTGTAGTTCAAAGCGGATAGCACCACCAATTATTACGGCTTCCTGATTCACCAAAAGGTGCAGGCCTGCTCAACAAAAAGGTAGAAATGCCGTCCTAAATCAGGAGTATCGGTCAGGGATATACACTTTACTGGCAAACACTTCAGTAGCTTTATTATAGCAGATTTCATAAAAAGCTCAAACAAATATGCTAAAATATTGCCAAAGCTTTTGATTAGGAAACTACCATGAACGACAAAAAAACCCCTTATGTGCTGATGATTTTAGATGGCGTTGGACACAGAGAAGACCCAAAAGACAATGCGGTGCTTGCTGCCAATACACCCAATTTGGACGCTTTGTTGGCGAGTTGTCCGCACGGATTGATTTCAGGTTCTGGGCTTGATGTGGGGCTGCCTGACGGACAATTTGGTAATTCAGAAGTGGGGCACATGAACCTTGGGGCGGGGCGAATTTTGTTTCAAGACTCTACCCGCATTTCAAATGACATTGAAACCAAAGCATTTTTTGCCAATGAAACGTTGGTGGCTGCCGTCAAAAACACCGTAGCAAATGAAGGTGCGGTGCATATTTTGGGACTGTTGTCTGACGGCGGTGTTCACGCTCACATTGAGCACATCAAGGCAGCGGCAAAATTGGCGTTGGAGCAGGGCGCTACCCAAGTATTTGTGCATGCCTTTTTGGACGGACGTGATACCCCACCAAAATCCGCAGATGGTTATGTGGCAGACTTAGAAAACCATTTGGCAAGTCTAAGCGACGAATACCAAGCCGAAGCCAAAATTGCCAGTGTGATTGGTCGCTTTTTTGCCATGGACAGAGACAAGCGTTGGGACAGAGTGGCAAGCGCTTATGAGCTTTTGACCGAAGGCAAACACGAACGCACCGCACCCACTGCCAGCGCCGCCATCACCCAAGCTTATGAACAAGGCGAAACCGATGAATTTGTTAAAGCGACCTTGGTTGATGATAACGGCATCATTTGTGATAATGATGGGGTGATTTTTATGAACTTTCGGGCTGACCGTGCCAGAGAGCTGTCGCAGGCTTTTGTGATGGACGATTTTGCAGGGTTTGAGCGTCATATGCGTCCTGAACTGTCCGCCTTTGTCATGCTGACCAAATATTCAGACGAATTAGAAAACAACCCCAAAACCAGCATTGCTTATTATCCGACCAGTCTTGCCAATACCTTGGGCGAATATTTACAAAATCTTGGCAAAACCCAGCTACGCATTGCCGAAACTGAAAAATACGCTCATGTAACTTTCTTTTTTAGCGGTGGGCGTGAAGAGCTGTACGACGGCGAACAAAGAATTTTGGTCAATAGCCCCGATGTGGCAACTTATGACCTAAAGCCCGAAATGAGTGCGTTTGAAGTTACGGACAAATTAGAGCAGGCGATTTTGTCGGGCGAATTTGATGTGTTGATTGTCAATTATGCCAACGGCGACATGGTCGGACATTCAGGGGTGTTTGATGCGTCGGTCAAGGCGATGGAAGCGGTGGACACCTGTATCGGTCGCATTGTACAAGCGGTGCGCCAAATGAACGGACATCTTTTGATCACTGCTGACCACGGCAACTGCGAACAAATGCAAGACTACGAAAGCGGACAAGTGCATACCCAGCACACCACATATCCTGTGCCATTCATTTATGTGGTGGATAAGCCTTTGACCGTGCGTACGGGTGGCAAACTGTGTGATGTTGCGCCAACAATTTTAGCATTGATGGACATTGATAAGCCAAGCCAAATGAGCGGAACAAGTTTGTTGGTATAAGTTATGCGTGCATTGTTAAACCCTTTAAGCTTGACTGCCGTCTTGATGTGCGTTATGCCAACTGTGATGACATCAGCGTTTGCTCAAACCGCAAGCCCTGCTTTGGACGCTTTGGGCAGCTCACCAAATACTTTGCATGGGGTGGAAGGGCTACACCAAGGGCGCATTCCTTTGGGGGCGGTATCGCCAAATACGCTCAAAACCTTTGTGTCGGTGGTGGATTTGGTGCGCCGTGATTATGTCAGCGAAGTCAATGACGAACTGCTGTTTGAGTATGCCATGAGTGGTATGCTGACCAAATTGGATAGAAATGCTGAATTTTTGAACGAAACGGCGCTTGCCAATTTGCAATCATTTACAGCAGGTAACATCGCTTCGGTGGGCATTGTGGCAACTTGGCAAGACGCTGACAATCATTGGGTGGTCTCTGCGGTAACCGAAGGCTCAGCCGCTCAGCAAGCAGGCATTGCGGTGGGCGATTACCTACATCAAATCGGTGAAACCAAGCTTGGACAAAAGCAAACCCCCAATGACATCACGCAAATGCTTGGTGGTATTGCCGGCACGCAAGTTGATGTAACGTTTTCTAAGGCAGGACGATTTAAACAAACCGCCACACTACAGCGAACCCAAGTGCTGAGCATCAACATAGAGACGCTGATTTATGATGGGGTGGCGGTCATCAAACTGCCCGTGTTTCAGTCCAATACTCGTGAACAAATCTTAAACAGCTTGGCTCGCACCAACATTCCCATTCAAGGCATTATTTTGGACGTGCGCAATAACCCTGGTGGGGTATTTGAGTCGGCAGGGCAAGTGGTTTCTTTGTTTTTGCGTGGGCAAACGGTCGCCAAAGTGTCGGGGCGTAATGGGGTTGAGCGGGTGTTATCCACCGAAGGTTCACCACTTTTGGAAGCTTTGCCACTGATGGTGTTACAAAATCGTTATTCGGCGTCTGCTGCTGAAGTTTTGACCAGCAGTCTCAAAGACCAAAAGCGAGCCTTGATTGTTGGCGAAACCAGTTACGGCAAAGGATCGGTGCAGTCAGTGATTCCGATTGCGGACAACCAAGCGGTCAAACTTACCACAGCGCACTATCTGACCGCCAATGAAAAACCCATTGATAAAGTGGGTGTGGTGCCTGACGTGGCGTTTAGAGCGTCTTTGACCTCTGATGTGGCACAAAGCGACACCGCCGACGACTGGCTACAACAGGCGCTGGTATTGATGAATAAAGCCAAGCTACAAACAGGCATTAAGTTTGATCCTGTGGGTGGGTTTTAGAAACTTAACTAGCAATAAAAAAGGGCGACCGCTGTGTGTTGCCCTTTGTTTTGTATGCCAGTTTACTCTTCATCATCGCCATCGCTACTGAGACCTAATTTGTCCATGCGGTAGCGTAATTGGCGAAAGGTCATGCCAAGCAGTTTGGCGGCTTGGGTTTTGTTGCCGTGTGAACGAACCAAAGCGGTGCTGATAAGCTGCTTTTCTTGTTCGGACAAATAAGCTTCAAGCCCTTCTTGGGGCAGTGTGCTGCTGGCTGTGGAGGAAGATTCTTCGCTTTTTTGTCTGAAGTTACTGGCAGTGGTCGCTCCGATGTTTAGGCTAAGTCCTTGTTTGGCTGCGGGTTTTTCACCAATGGTTGGCGAAGCAGACACAAAGCGGGGGTCTTGATAGGGCGATTTAAAGCTGTCCGTTGCCATGTCAGCAGACAACTCTATGATGTTGTCATCAAAGCTTAATACTTCAATGTCATCATCGCCACCAAGCATCAAATGATGAGCGTCTATTTCTTGGCTGTCGCTTAAGGTAACGGCACGCTCTAGGATATTGCGCAATTCTCGTACATTGCCTTTAAAATTGTGCTGACTTAAGGACAAAATCGCCGCATCGGTCAAAGACAAAGCATCCAGCTGCCAATCTTGGGCAATGAGTGCCAAAAAATGTCTGGCAAGCATGGGAATGTCATCACGACGTTCATTAAGCGCAGGTAATTTTACTTCAATGACGTTAATGCGATAGAACAAATCTTGGCGGAATTCCCCTTTTTGTACCAAAGCCGCCAAATCTTTGTGCGTGGCGCAGATGATACGAATGTCCACAGGCACTTCTTTGGTGTCGCCAATGGCTCGTACGGTTTTTTCTTGAATGGCACGCAGTAGCTTAACTTGCATGGCAAGGGGCAAATCCGCCACTTCGTCCAAAAACAATGTGCCACCATCGGCTTGCTGAAACAGACCAATTTTGTCTGAAGTAGCTCCTGTAAAGCTGCCCTTTTTGTGTCCAAAAAATTCTGATTCCATCAATTCAGATGGGATAGCACCACAGTTTACAGGCACAAAACTGCCGTCTCGTCTGGGGCTTAGGTCGTGAATCAGTCGTGAAACCACTTCTTTACCGGTACCGCTGCCCCCCCATAAAAATACGGGTGCTTGAGAACGTGCCAATTTTTTGATGGTGGCTCGTAGCTGCTGCATGGGCAAACTGTCGCCAATCAAGCGTTTGTCAAGCAGTTCATCATCGCCACTTTTGGTTTTTGGGGGGTCAATGACGGCGACGTTTGTGGCAGGGGTGGGGCTAGGCGCAGGCGCAGGGGTGTTGGCACGAATGTCTGACGCTGCCTTAAGTGCCGATTCTACCAAAGCACGCAAACGGGGTAATTCTAGGGGCTTGTTTACAAAATCAAATGCCCCAAGTTTTAGGGCTTCAATGGCGATGGTTTCGTTACCGTGAGCGGTGATCACTGCCACGGGCGTGTCGGTGGTGTCGGCAACCAACTGAACGATTTCCATGCCAGAGCCGTCAGGAAGCGCCAAATCTGTCAGACAAAAATCGTAAACATTATGTGCCAAAAACTCCTTAGCGGTTTTGACGTCGTATGCCACATCACTGGTTATCCCCATTTTGGTTAGGGTAATTTGCATTAAGCGACAAAGATCGACTTCATCATCAATGATAAGTGCGGTAGATTTATGCTGCATTGCCAGAATTTCTCATTTTGTCTTAACAATTTCACATTATAAAACATTTTGAGAAAAATTTTAACCTTAACCGTAAAATTCTACCACTTATGGTGAGAATTGAGCAATCATACGCCCTGATGACGTCTTTGTAAGGAAGCGATCAGGCGAAAACAGCTTTTATTGTGTTTTAGGTAACGAATTTTGGCGTTGTTGGCTTCACTAAATGATTGAGATAGGTATAAGCCAAGCCCCGTGCCTTTTTTGCTGGTGGTAAAAAACGGGTGAAACAGTTGGGGAATGTCGCTGTCGGGCACGCCTGTGCCGTTGTCAATCACATCAATAAAGGCATGATCGGCATAGACATTTAGGCGTATTTCTACGTCTGCTTGACCCATCAAAGGCACGGTATGGCGTAGGGCGTTATTCACCAAATTGACCATGATTTGCTCTAAATGATTGGGGTCAAAATAAATGACGACATGACGGTCGTTTTTGGCGATGTTGATTAAAATGTTTTTGTCATAATAATGTTGAGCGACAAACTCATTGATCCAGCGATAAACATTCAAAGGTTCTTGCTCGGGGATTTCTTGGCGAGACAGGCTTAGCACGTCTTCAATGATGTTATTGACCCGCTTGGTTTGGGAGTGAATCATTTGATACAGCTCGCCATTGGGATCGTTGGGGTCTTTGTCTTCTACCAGCAGCTGACTGGCTTGGCTGATGGCGCCCAAAGGGTTACGAATTTCGTGCGCAATGCTGGCAGACAGCTGCCCAAGGCTTGCCAGTTTTAGTTTTTGAGCATGACTTTGTTCACGTCCAATGTCTTCAATGATGATAAGCTGACCATATTTGGCAAGTGGACGATTGTTAAGGCGCAATTTGTCTGATGGATTGTTGTTGTCGGGCTGTAATTCATAAATCCATGACACGGACATTTCAGGATTGATGGTGCGACACCAACGCATTAAGTTTGGGTGTTCTTTGACCATCATGCGCCCCAAATCTATCATTTTGGCGGGGTTATTATAAATTTCAATGTTGGTCGGGGTTGGCAAACGCAAAAGACGCTTGGCAGATTCGTTAATCATGACAATGTTGCGTTCTTCGTCAATGACTAGCACCCCATTGACCATGTTTTTAACAACGATGTTGTTGATGATGTTGAGCTTTTCTAATTCTTTGGCGTGCTGCGATACAGATGCTTCGGCAAGGGTCAATCTTTGTGAAGCCGACCAACTTAAAAAACCCACCGCCACCAAACAAATGGCAAGCAATAAACTGTCGCCAAGGGTCAAATTAATGTTGGCATTGGTAAAATTACTGGATAGTTGTTGATAAATCAAAGCAATCAAGCTTGCCATCACCACACAAGCAGCACGAGCCAAAGGCAGCAGCATAAAACTTGCCGCCACCACAATCATGTACAAAAGAATGATTTGTAAGTCGCTGACGTTGCCATGAATGGTATAGGCGGTAAGCAGTGTGATGTCAAACACAAAGCCCAGCAATAGCTGACGTCTGGCATGGCTTGGCACCAAATAAAACAGCAATAACAAAAACAGACTGATGACCAAATATGAAGTAATGACCAACAGTTCTGCTAAAGTTGGGGGGGCTATCTTGGCTTGATTTTGAATGATGGCATAACTGGTCATCAGCAAAAAGGTGCTGACGATAAAGCGATAGACGCTATAAATGAGCCCTACTTGCCGCACCCGAGCATCAGACGCCAAAGATTCACTGGTAACGTTGGCAAAACGAAACCAAATGGACTTGAATAAAGCACGAGTCTGGTGAGCAGCATTATAAAGAGACGAATACATATAAAAACAGTCTTATAGGGCTGATGATTAAACCGATTGCCTGCTTATGAATCAATCAACGGACATTGTTGGTCAGCCAAATTGATGCAGACACTGTGCCAAAAAACGTCCAATTTGCCATTTCTTGACGGTAAATTGTGCATTTTTTGACTAAACTATTGATAAATTGGGGTTTTAATTGTGTTGGCTGATAAGTCCATGACGCAATGCCAAATGGGTTAATTTGACATCACTGTCCACACCCAATTTTTCAAAAATCCGATAACGGTAAGTATTGACCGTTTTGGTGCTGACAAACAGTTGGTCAGCGATTTGTTGTATGCTTTGGCAGTTTACGACCATCATCAGTACCTGCTTTTCTCGTTCGGACAAACAAGCAAGGGGATCTTGGCTTTCACCAACAAAGCCAGACGCCAATTCATCGGCAATCTCATGGCTAAAATATTTGCCCCCTGCGTGGATTTTGGTGATGGCTTTGACCATCTCATCTATGGGCGTGCCTTTGGTGATGTAGCCATCCACTCCCGCCTTTAGTAGCAAAGCAGGGTAGGGCTGCGCCGACAGGCTAGACACCGCCAAAACTTTAATGCCGCCATCTATTTGCTTAATGCGCCGTGTGGCTTCAATGCCGTCAATGTTTGGCATATGTACATCAAGCAGTACGACATCGGGCTTATGTAGGCGTGCCAAACTGACCGCCGTTTCACCACAATTTGCCTGTGCCACAACTTCAATGTGAGCGTGATCATCTAACATGCGAGCAATGCCCATACGTACCAAATCATGATCGTCGGCTACCAAAACTTTAATGGTCATAATCGTCCTTTAAACTGGTGGCTTAAATTACTGTGTGGCTGCTAATAACTTAAATACTATAAAGTGTACAAACAATAAACAGCTAACCGATATATGGTAGGTTTTTTCTGATTTAATAAAATTATGTTTAAAATTGTTAAAATTTTTATTAAATCTTGTATCTAAGTTCTTTCGTTGGCTTTAAAATTGCAATGGGTTAAGCCCTAGCCATTTTTGCGGCTATTATACACGATAATGGGAATAATAGTGTTCATTAAATGAGCTGATTATTCATATTAATAAAATTTATGACAGAGCATCAAAAAATCATAATAAGTTATTACAATGTTAATAATTTATATTGTTTTATTATATATTTGTAACTGACTTTGCCAATATAAAAATCCTTACAAATTATCGTCTTTCTTTGAGTTTTGCACATAAAAAAAGCAAGACAAATATGATAAAATAATAAGGTTAGATGCTCGTATTTTTGGCTAAAAATTAATCATTTACCGCACAATAATAAATGATTAACCGTTTGTCAAAAAGTGCCTTGCTTGGTTTAAATTTGTCCGTTATGATAGAGTTAAACGACAAGCGGAGTCTTTATAAACACAGCGACAGAAATTGAATATTGGCTATACTTCTGCACGCTACAACATCAAAAAAGGTAGGTTATTATGACAATGCAAACAACCAAACAAGTTGGCACATATCTAAGTATCGCTATGGCGTCTGTCTTTGCCGCTCAATCCGCCCAAGCACTTATTGTAGATGCTAGCCAACAAAAAACCATTTATATTGGTAAAGGCAATGCTGCCAATATGAAAGCGGTCAAAGTCAATGATGTGCATTATAAAGCGTCTGTAAATACCACGCAGCGTCATGTACAAACAGGCGCAAGCCCTGTACCTGCGCCCAGTCATAATTATGGAAATGGTTATGGAGCAACTGCCGCCCCAAAAACGGTAAGCTCTAACACCGCTTATACATCAACCCAACAAACCACCACTTATGCCACGCAGACACGCACTGCGCCAACGGCTCGCACAGGCACAACATACACATACAGCAGCCCTAGCACACCCATTCCTGAGCCAACTTATAGCAGCACACCAAGCTACACCAGTCATCAAAGCACGCCAAGCTACAGCACTGCCCCAAGCACCACGTACAGCTCAAGCACCAATTATAACAGCTATGGCAGTGGCTATAACAACCTTGATCGCTTGGCGGTCAGCACAAACTCGGCTGCGGTGGCGGTGATTGACCTACAAACAGGTCAGCCAATTTATGAAAAAAACATCAACAGCACACGTTCTATCGCTTCCATCACTAAGGTCATGACTGCGATGGTACTTGTGGACGCAGGACTGGACATGAGTGAAGAAATTTCTTTGATCTCATCAGATCTTGTGGGTGCAAAAAAAGCAAGCACCAACCTAAAAGCAGGCGATCGCATGAGTCGTTCTGAGTTCATGCTTTTGATGTTGATGAAGTCTGAAAACCCTGCCGCCAAAGGCTTGGCTCGTACCTACCCAGGTGGTTACGATGCCTTTATTTCGGCAATGAACCAAAAGGCTCGTTCGCTGGGCATGAACCAAACCAGCTTTAGTGATTCGTCAGGGCTTAACCCACGCAACGTATCATCTGCCAACGATTTGGTAAAAATGATGCGTGCCATCAATAGCGATCCTCGCTACAACCAATTGCGTAATTTTTCAACAGCGACCAGTTATGACTTCCACATCAAAAACTACAGCTTAGGTTCTCGTGTCTATAAAGCCAACAACACCAGTCGTTTGGTACGTTCTGGCAGTTACCCCATTGGTGCTTCAAAAACAGGTTATATCCGTGAAGCCGGTTACTGCGTAGTGATGGAAACACACGTCAATAACCGTCCTGCGGTGGTGGTACTGCTTGGGGCAAGCGCATCTAATAACCGCTGGAACGATGCCGAAAACATCTTGACACAGCTTGCCTACCGTAACTGATTTGCTTGCTTTAAATGATAAAAAAGACTTGATGATTTCGGGTCTTTTTTATTTTTAACAAATCATAAAATGCCTTTATTGGGCGTATTTTAAGTTAATAAAAAATAATTTTAAAAAGTAAGTACAAAATATTTCTCATTTATTAACAAAGTGTAATCTAAAGTATCAATGTACCGTGGGTACTGTTTGGTGTTTTTGTATTTTTTATTCTTATATTTTGATGTCAGTGGTTTTTTTTAAAGGTGGTAAGCTTTGGTAAGTACAAATAACCCCCAAGAAAACCTTTAATAGACGCACCAGATATATAATAAAATGTAAAATTATGTAACTTGTGTTAAAATATTTCACAAAAAGGAAGTTAAGCCGTAAGTTATCATGTTAGACATCAGCCCAAAACACAAACCCCTACCACCCAAATTGTACTTACTCACCAATGACGATCCCGTCGGTACATTGCTTGATAAGCTAGAAAGAGCCTTTGATACGGGGGCGATAGATTTATTGCAAGTGCGCCGTAAACACACATTGCAACAGTTTAATTTGGCAACTTTATACCAAGAAACCGAACTTATCGTGGCTTTGGCTAATGAGTATCGCATTGATGTGGTGATTAATGACGACATGGCGCTTGCCAGTCATTTTGGTACGGGTGTACACTTAGGACAAAGAGACGGAAGTATTAAGGTCGCTCGTGAGATTTTGGGTGATGGTGTGGTGATAGGACGAACGTGTCATCATGACATGGCGTTATTTCGTGAAGCCAAAAAAGACGGGGCAACGTATGGAGCGATGGGGACGGTGTTTGCGTCTTTGACCAAGCCACAAGCCAACATTGTGCCCATAGAAAACTTGCTCAAAGCCAGTGCCACAGGGTTTCCTTTGTGTGTCATCGGTGGCATTACGCTAGACAATGCCGTGCAATTACAAAAAGAGTTGGCAGGCGCAAAACTGGATTATATTGCGGTTACTGCTGATATCATGAACTGCCCGATTGACAGTATTGGGCTAAAATGTCAGGGGTGGCGACGACTTTTGGCACAGTGGTACTGATGGCATTTTTGACCAAAATTGTGATAGAATAACCCCGCTTGTGTTTGTCTTATCATAAGGAAAATGTTATGACCATCTGTGCTTTATCTAGTCTTGATTTGTCGGGCAAAACCGTGTTAATCCGAGAAGATCTCAATGTTCCCATCAAAGACGGGGTGATTACCAGCGATGTCCGTTTGCAAGCGTCTTTGCCGACCATCAAAACCGCCCTTGATAAGGGAGCGGCTGTCATTGTTTGTTCTCATCTTGGGCGACCCACTGAAGGCACCCCAGAAGAAAAATATTCTTTAGCGCCCATCGCCACTTATTTACAAGAAAAATTGGGCGTACCTGTCAGTTTTAGTACAGATTATCTGCAAAATGGCGTAAATGTCAGCCAAGGACAAGTGGTACTGTTAGAAAACGTCCGCTTTAACCACGGCGAAAAGAAAAATTGTCCCACGCTTTCCAGACAATACGCCGATTTGTGTGATGTTTTTGTGATGGACGCTTTTGGTACGGCGCACAGAGCCCAAGCTTCTACCGAAGGGGTGATTCGTGCTTGCCGTGATGTGGGCAAAACCGTATGTGCAGGCAATTTGTTAGAAGGCGAACTAAACGCTTTGTCCCGTGCGCTGGATAATCCTGCCACTCCTGTGCTTGCCATCGTTGGCGGCTCAAAAGTTTCTACCAAGCTTGATGTGCTAAATTCATTGGCGACTTTATGCGATAAAATTTTGGTGGGCGGTGGTATTGCCAACACCTTTTTGGTCGCCAGTGGCAAATCGGTGGGTGCTTCACTGTATGAAGCCGATTTGGTAGAAACAGCAAAACACATCATGACCAAAGTGCAAATCCTATTGCCAAAATTTGTCGTAGTGGCTGACAAAACGCAGATTGATTTTGATAATTTTTTGACATCGCTAGAAAATGCCGACGCTGTCATCAAGTCTGTTGATGATATTGGCGATAATGACATGATTTTAGACATCGCCCCAGACAGCGCCAAAGAGCTTTCTGAGCATATTTTAAGTGCCAAAACCATTTTGTTTAATGGTCCTGTTGGGGTGTTTGAAGTGGACAAATTCGGACAAGGCACCCAAATCATCACCCAAGCGGTGGCAACATCTGACGGCTTTAGCATTGCAGGCGGCGGCGACACCTTATCTGCCATTGATAAATATCAAGTTGCCAGTGGCATTGATTATCTGTCCACAGGGGGCGGGGCGTTTTTGGAATTTGTGGAAGGCAAAAAGCTGCCTGCCATCGCTGCGTTGTCTGACTAAAGATTAAGTTGCCACCTTGAGCACTTTGTTATATTTTGTTGCCTTGCGCACAAAAGGCTTTAAGTTGTGGCAACTATCTGTTAAACTAAGAATATTGCCCATTTTATAACTGTGGCAAAACAAAATCCTTTTTGGAGTATATCAAAGATGAAAGTAAAATATTTGCTGCTTGGTGCGTTGGCGGTGGCTGTACTGATCACTGCGTGTAACAAGCCCCAAGAAACCCCAGCGCCAACAAGCGAACCTGCGGACAAAGCAACCACCGAACAAGTTGCCAAAGAAGCCGAAGCCGCTGCTAACAGCCAAGAGCCAAAACCTGACGCAGCTGCCGACACCAAAGAAGCCCAAGCGCAAAAAACCGATGACGCAAACAAAGCCAAAGAAGGTGCAGAAGGCAATAAAGACGGTGATAAAGCCCAAGAAGCTGGCAAAGCCGACGACAAAGCCCAAAATGACACACCTGCCGAAGAACTAAAAGCAGAAGATAAAGTTAGTGAAGATCAAAAGTACTGATAACGAGTAGCACCAAAGTTAAACGTACTTGAAAAATACCAAGCCAGTACCACAAAGTCCCAAGCTTAAAAAACTTGGGGCTTTTTATTTGACTATTATTTATTAATGGTTATTGGTCTGTTTGGGGCGGTTTTTGTGATAAAATCATGACGTGCTTTTCATGGCTTTTATCTAAAATGGACTTTATTTGATAAACATCATAAAAATTGATTAAAAATAAAACATATTATGCTATAATGCCCGCTCTTTAATTACCCACCATCAATAAATTCCTTTCTTTATTAGAGTTATTGGCGTGTTTGCAAATATGCCTCCATGCCAAAAACACAGCCGTTTACTATATCCTACCAAAAACTTGGCGTTATTAACAAAGCAATAACAATAGTTCATGCTTTTTTACACTGTTGTGTTAGAAATTATTACAAAACGTGCAAACTCTGACAAAATTTGTCAAGACTGCCTAATTGTCAAAAATTGTCAATCCTAAAAAAGTTGGCAAAGAAATAAAAATTCGTCCGTCTTGAAATAAAAATCCTAAATTTTGTTTAAAAAATGATCTAAAACGCCTAAAAATAAGCTAAATTATCGGCAAAATTACAAAACATAACATTCAATCACTCGTTTTTGTCGTGCCAATGCCAAAGTTGGCATATCATCTGCAACAGTATAAGTGTCAGCGATGGATACTCACTTAACTTAAATGCCATTGCCTAATCAACCAAAACTTAACAATATGGGGTAAGCGCCCCAACCATGAACTAAGGAGTTCACCATGAACGCTCAAAAAGGTTTCACTCTTATTGAATTAATGATTGTTGTAGCTATTATCGGTATCTTGGCTGCCATCGCTCTACCAGCCTACCAAGATTACATTGCTAAGTCTCAGCTTTCAGAAGCTTTCACATTGGCTGATGGTGCTAAGACTACTATTGCTACCAATCGTGAAGCAAACCGTTGTCATTCTTTGGATACTAATGCTAACACTTTAACAGGTAAATATGGTACAGCTACCATCGCATCGCAATCCAACCTTACTTCAACAACTGCTTGTACAATTACTTATCAAGTAAGTACTGGTGGTGTATCTGACCGTATTAAAGGTCAAACAGTTGTAATGTCAGTTGATCCAGTGAACTCTTCTGTTAAGAGACTTACATCAGGTACAACTGTTCAAGAGAAATACATTCCGACTGCTCTTCAATAAGGGTTGGCGTGATAACCATTTGATTGTTACTAGAACAAAAACTGGAACTGTAAAGTTTCAGTTTTTGTTTTGTGTATTGCATAAATGAAAAAACGTATATAAATAAAAAGTCCGAGGTGCTTTATGACTGTACAACAAGGCTTTACATTAATTGAGCTTATGATTGTTGTAGCGATTATTGGTATTCTAGCTGCGATTGCTCTACCAGCTTATCAAGATTATATTGCCAAAGCTCAAGTCTCTGAGGCGATTACCTTGGTATCTGGTATGAAACAAACGATTCAAGCCAACCGTGAACGAGGTCTTTGTGTATTAGATATCAATGATACTAGCGCTAATACAATGCAAGGTAAATATGGCAAGGCGCAGATTACTCAAACAACCAGTGGCGGCACAGTCAAATGCGGTGTTAAATTTACCTTTGCTTCTACCAATATCTCTGATCGCTTGGTAAATAGAGTGATTGATTTTGATATTAGTGAACAGGGTATCGTTGCTCGTGATGCTACAACCACTGTAGAGGACAAGTATTTGCCTACAGCTATCAAATAAGGTACGATTCTTGCTGTATTGTAGTCATTTGCAGTGAGGACAACATTGTGTTTGATGTTTTAAAGAAGAATAGCTTGGTGATATTTTTATCATTTATGGCTATTCTTTGTCTATACGGTATCATATCACCTGAACATTATCGTATCGGCGTATTCGACCTGTATGTTGCCTTAAAACTCACTTTCTTGGCATCTGTCGGAATGACAATTTGGTACTTCGCCAATGTAATACAAAAGGTTGGTTGGACGACATTGACATGGCTAACCTTAGGGTTGCTAATTGCAATGCAGCCATTATTTAACCCCATCATCTATCCTGATGCTCTATTATTTCCTTTTGGGGCTTTACTAGCATCTGCTCTCATTTCTATTGTTGTAATTAATATATCCCAGGATAAGCGTGACTGGATTATACAATGTGTAGCATGGGTATTGCTTGTTAGTGGTCTATTAACTGTTGGTACTCAGTTATTACAGTTATTTTTTTCTCATTATGCTTTTAGTTTTATTATGCATATTGATAATAGATTGTATGGCAATATTGCTCAACCCAATCAAGCAGGCTTTGTACTATCCTTAGCGGTTGTATCTGCAATTTATTTGGTTTATTTGAATTATAAAAACAAAGTTTTGTTGGGCTGTTTATTATTTGCTGTCATGATACTGTCTGTCGGCATTAGCTTTTCGGTCAGTAGAACAGCAGTGATATTGCTATTTTTTGCTCTTATGGGTACGTTGTTCTATCAGTGGCAGTCACATCGCATTAGAGTTATGGTGATGATTGGGTTATCTGTACTGGCTATGGCAGGTTACCAGTTTGGTATGGTGCTAATGTCAAGTTTTTTTACAGCGTATGCAGGCAAGGGAGGGGTAGATAGGCTAGTGCAAGATAGCGTAGGTTTGAGACCTGCGTTATACGATAGAGCTTTTGCCGCCTTTGAAATTAGTCCAATTACAGGGATAGGTTATGGCAACTATTTGGGATTTGGTCTAACCAATATTGAACAATGGTGGTGGTTTGAACACGCTTCACATTCACATAATGTATTTACTCAGGTTGGAGCGGAGTTGGGGGTTCTAGGTTTATTAACCTTGTTAGGTGTTATATTTGTATTGTGTAAGCAAGCAGTATTGTTTGTTACTTGTAAATTGCCACAAGAAAAATACTTTGTTTGTTTGCTATTATTGATGTTTGCTTTGTACTCATTATCTGAGTTTCCTTTGTGGTATATAAAGTTTTTATTTGTTTTTGTGTTTTTGGTGGCATTGATAGATGATGGCTTTGGGTTTAGGAATGTTGCTTTCAATAAAATTTTGGCAATAACATCTTTGGTTGTTAGTCTCTGCTCTGCAGGTTATGTTTATGTTTATGATTATTATTTACAACGTTACGAAATCGTTATGGTTGCAACAGTTGGTAATCAAGAAAAGATTGATGCATATCAATCCACGCCTAATATCTTTGGCTTTGCTAAATATAAAGAAGAAATGCTCCACATGGTAGCTGATGAGAATGTAAATGATCCGCAGCAGCTGATAGTAATAGGTGATAGGTTAATAAAAACTGATGGTCATTTGGATACTATGAGAGTTCAGGTTAGACTGCTGATGAAAACGAATCAGGTGGGGAGAGTAGATAGGCTACATAGAGCTATGTGTATTATAGAGTATCAGACCCAGACCTTATCAAAAATTCCGCATGATAATTGTGCTTATACATTGACTGACGTTAAAAGATTGGATCCAGAAGATAAGATGGGCTATGTCAAGCGATTTAATGAATGGTATGCTCAAAAATTTGACGAAAGTAAGAAATAGGTTTATAACAAAAGCAATTACTTATGTTAAAAAATATGTCTGGTTTTTTGGTAGGAAAAATATTAATGGGTTGGGTAATAGTTACTATTGCTCCTGCTTTGATGTTGTTTTCTCATTTGATGTTTGCTGGGCAAATGGAGTTACCATTGTTGTATAGCATCATTGCGAGTTCTATCTGTGTACCTGCGATACTTCTTAGTTCTCAATATTTTTTGAGATATCCTGAGCAACAGTCTGTTTATATATTATCTTTATTATTGTTGACAGTAATTGCTGGTGTGGGGTTGGTGTTTTTTATTTTTCGTTTGCCGTATTCTATTTATTATCTTAGTTTAAGTATGTTTTTTTTGATAATTTTTAGTTTTTTTGTGCAGAATTTTTGGTCTTCTAGTACTAAACAGATGATTGGATATATTGCTTATGGTCGTACTAATAATTTAATCAAAATAAATACTGTGGATTGGCAACTTATTCATGAGAATTTTCTAGACAATGATATTTTAAATCTTAGTGCGGTTGTGGCTGATTTTTCCAATGAAATAGTGCAAAAGAAATGGGCAGAACATTTGGCAAAAATTAGCATTCAAGGCATTCCTGTTTATAATCATATCCAAGCCAAGGAATTATTAACAGGGCGTATTGAAATATCGCACTTATATGAAAACGATTTGGGTTCTTTAAAATTGTCTCCAATTTATAAAATAACCAAAAGATGTGTAGACATAGGTTTGGTTATTTTATCTTTTCCTATCACTTTACCGATCGCTTTAATAACTGCTATTATGATACGGATAGATAGTGAAGGCGGTGCTATTTTTACTCAACAGCGTGTTGGGTTGGGGGGTAAAGTATTTACGATGTACAAATTTCGTAGCATGATTACAAATGCTAACAACCAAAATATCGTGATGACACAAATCAATGATAATCGCATCACAAAAGTAGGTAAGATAATTCGAAAATGGCGTATTGATGAATTACCACAGCTTTGGAATGTATTAAAGGGGGATATGAGCCTTATTGGGCCTCGTCCAGAGTTGCCAAACATGGTGGAAAAATTAGAACAAGAAATTCCTTTTTATATCTATCGACAATTAGTTAAGCCGGGGTTGTCGGGTTGGGCTCAGGTAACACAGGGAGATGATCATGTTGAGAATATTGCTGAAAAATTAGAATATGATTTTTATTATATTAAAAATGCTTCTTTTAGTTTGGATTTATTGATTGTTATTAAAACAATTAAAACAATATTAAGTGGGTTTGGGGCGAGATAATGAAACTCATCAAAGACAGTCTTTGGAGTTTGTTGAGTGTTATTATTCCTGCTATTTTAGCCATTCCTGTATTTTCTATAATTGCAAAACAAGTTGGATTAGAATTATTTGGTATTTACACTTTATCATTTGCGATCATTGGTTATGCATCTATTTTTGATTTGGGTTTAAGTCGTGCCTTGACTCGTGAAATTGCGATGAATATTGGCAATAATGATATAATTAAGCAGGAGACAAACACGGCATTTACATTGATTGTGATATTAAGTGTGATTGCAGGCATATTGGTTTTTGCTACTAGCAGTATGCTTGTTAGTTTAATTGGTGTATCAGCAAAATATTATCATGATGTTTTGGTGGGCATTAAGTGGTTGTCTGCAAGTCTAATTATGCTCCTTATTAATAATATCTGGTGGGCATATTTTGAGGGTTTTTCGCAATTTAAAACATTGAGCATTGTTAAAATTTGTGCAAATGTCTTAATTATTATCTTGCCGTGCTTGGCAATTCAGTTGTCACCAACTTTTACAATGTTGATGCTGGGATTGTTTTTTGCTCGTTTAATTGTGTTAATTGGATCTTATTTTTGGCTAAATAGGCACTTTAAAATTGCTTTAACTTACCATAAAGATAGCGCAATAAGATTATTTAATTTTGGTGGTTGGTTTACGGTTAGCACTGTTATTGGTCCAATCATGGTGTATTTTGATAGGTTTATGTTATCATATATGCTCGGAGCAAAGAGTGTTGCATTTTATACTGCTCCATCGGAGTTGGTGGTTAGAATGTTAAGTTTGCCTAGTGCGGTTGGTCGCACTTTATTTGCTAGACTAAGTAATACTCCTAAAGGTAATGAACATATCATCTACTGGCTTAGCATGGCAAGCTTGGGACTGATGACGATTATTATAGCAGCACCGTTATTTATTTTTGCAGAACCATTGTTGGTATTGTGGCTAGGAGAGGCATTTAGAGATGAACCTGCCAAAGTATTTCGAATTTTGTTGATTGGTTTTGTAATTAATTCAATTGCCCAGATTCCATTTGCCAATCTACAAGCAAAAGGACAGGCAAAATTAATCGCAATGTTGCATTGCGCAGAAACTTTTCCATACTTGATATTATTATATATTTTAACCTCAAAATATGGTCTAATTGGTGTGGCATGGTCTTGGACGCTACGCACCTTGGTTGACACATTAATTTTACTTTATTTCAATAAATTAAGAGGTAAGCTCTATGAATGATTTATATTTTAAAGGTTATAGAGATGAATTGAAGCCTTTTATTCCTAAGGGTGTAAAAAGAGTTTTAGAAATTGGTTGTGGCGAGGGTGGTTTTCGTATACATTTTGCGGATGATGTAGAGTATTGGGGTGTAGAACCTAATGCTCAGGTAGCCTTTTTGTCAAAAGAAAAGTTCCATAAAGTTTTAAACGGTACTTATGATGATGTAGAAGAACAAATACCAAATGATTATTTTGATCTGGTTGTTTGTAATGATGTGATTGAGCATATGGTGGATCATGATGTCTTTTTTGAAAAAATAAAAGACAAAATTTCTAGTGATGGAAAAATTTTAATGTCAATTCCTAATGTCAGATATATTACCAATCTTCTGAGTTTAATGTTTAAAAAAGATTGGCAATATCAAGATGCTGGCATTTTAGATAAAACACATCTAAGATTTTTTACTGAAAAAAGTTTAATTAGAACCTTAAATGAACATAATTATGAAATTTTAAAATTTGAAAGAATTAATAAGGTTAAATATAAGTCGTCAAGAATTATTCCTCAAATTCTACTAAGATTATTTGGTCAATCCGACACGCTATATTTGCAATTTGGCTGCTTGGTAAAAAAGAGATAGACGATGAGTGTTGCTGCAATTATTGTTCTATATAATCCTAATTTTGAAAAATTACAAAGTTTATATTTAAGTGTTTGCAATCAAGTCTCATTAATTGTTTTTGTGGATAATACACCTGTTTTTGCAGATAGAGAAAAAAATAAACAGTGGATAACAAGTGTACAAAATAAAAATAATTATTATCTTTCTATGCAAGAAAATTTGGGTATTGCAACTGCCCAAAATGCAGGAATTAAATTTGCCAAAAGTTTGAATGTAAATTTTGTATTGTTACTGGATCAAGATAGTGTATTGCCTGATAAGATGGTTTGTCAGCTTTTAAAAATAAGGCAGAAAATATTAGATGACGGGCATAGAGTGTTTGCTGTTGGACCATCTTTTGTGGACGAAAAAACTAATAAAATATCAAAAATCACCAAATGCAAAAGTTCTATCTCCGAAAAACCATTATATATGGAAGTGAGTTATGTTATTTCGTCAGGAACAATTATTGATATAGAAACTATCGATAAAGTTGGTTTGCTGGATGATAAATTATTTATTGATTGGGTAGATATAGAGTGGTGTTTGCGAGCAAAGAATCATGGGCTGAATTCTTATGTTGTTCCAAGCGTTATTATGCGACATTGTATTGGTGATGAAAATATCAAGTTTTTAGACATTAATTTGCATTCTGATTTTAGGAATTACTTTATTGTAAGAAATAGTTTGTATTTGGCTCTATATGGGGGGATGCCAATTAATTTTAGGGTAATCCAACTGTTTAAAACACCTGCTTATGTATTGTTATATTCTTACTACTCTAAAAATTCTTTTTATTCTTTAAAATTGTTATTAATTGCCATAAAAGATGCCATTTTAAGAAAAATGGGCAAAGGGTATTTTGAAAATAAAGGGTTATAATGTACGCTTCAATTGTGCTGTACCATCATCATTATAATGATATTAAAAAGACATTAGACAGTCTATTGGCTTGCCCCAGTCTCCAAAAAATTATTTTGGTAAATAATGGCGGCTCAGAGTGGGCAGAAAGCTTAGAGAATGACAGAGTTATTTATATCAAATCACCAAAAAATGGCGGGTTTGGATATGGGCATAATTTAGCGATTAGTCAGTATGCTGAAGAATGTGAATTTTTTTTGATTTGTAATCCTGATGTGTATTTTGATAAAGAGCAATTGGAAAATTTATTAAATATTGCAAAAAACCGCAATGAGGGTTTATTCTCTCCAAAAATCCTTTATCCAAATGGTGAAAACCAATACGGGCAAAGACTGTTGCCAACACCACTTAACTTATTTGCTCGCAGATTTTTGACAAGTTATGCTAATAAATTAGATGAAGATTATTTATTAAAAAGTAAAGTATTTAAAGAGCCCAGTTTTGTGCCAAATGTATCAGGGTGTTTTATGTTGTTTCGTTCAAAGGCACTACTACAATTAAACGGTTTTGATGATAATATTTTTATGTATTTGGAAGATATTGATTTGTCTCGCCGCTGTGCAGTGAAATTTGGTAATTGTTTTGTCCCAAATATACATATTTATCATGAGCATGGACAGGGTTCTTATCACAACAAAACTTTATTAAAATATCATATCCAATCTGCAATTTATTATTTTAATAAATGGGGGTGGTATTTTGATAAAGAGCGTCAATATTTAAATGCTAAAGTAAAATAATGATAATTTAATTTGCGTTAAGTATTTTTTTTATAAAAAACACCCCAAAGGTTATCAAACTTTGGGGTGTGGTTCAAAATTGTTGGAATGTTTTAGTCCAAAACCGTCTCTTCACTAGACTTCCAGTTATAAGCTCCATATAAAATCATCTGCATTTGGCGGGTGCAGTTATGTAGCATGATTTGTTTGGCTTTTTCCAGTTCTGCGGGGTCTTTATTGACAATTCTTGGGGCGTAGGTCAGATTTAACCAACTGATGATCCAAGAAAAACTTAAATTAACCCCAGTTTCGGCAAGCAAATAACGATCTTCGCTACTGATGTGTTCAAACGCAGGTTGTAGCGCCAAATCTTCACTCATGACCGTGGCAAAGGTTTTGATTTGGGCGTTGATGGAGCTGCGCACCGCTTCAGAGCCACCATAGCGCTCGCTGGCGATGAACTGCCAGTAACGTGGCTGAGTGTCCACCGCTTTAAAGAATAATTGTACACTTTTAGCGATTTGACGTTCAAAGGTGCGACGACGACCAAACTGCATATGTTCACGCAGCACCGCCAAGGCTTCGCCCAATTCATCTTCTACCAAGGCTTTGCCCAGCTCTTCCATGTCGGCAAAATGACGATAAAAGGCAGTAGGCACCACCCCCACTTCACGGGTAACTTGGCGCAGGCTGATAGAGCTAAATGCTTGACCTGTCATACATAAGTCAAGCACCGCACTATAAAAATTTTGACGAGTTTGTCGTTTTTTTTGCTCACGACTGAGCGGTGTTTTGGTAGTTGTCATAAAAAACCTTTTAGATATCAAAGAAAAATTTCAGTGAACGCTGCATTATAACATAAGACATTAAGTGAACAAAAGCGTTTATTTTTTGTAAAGTGGATAAATGTGCTGTATTTTTTACTTGAAGGCGACATTTGGTTTGTCAAGACAAAATCGTTCTTAAAAATTTGCATAGGCAAAACACGATGGGTATTTTTTAAAAAAATAAAAGCAAAATTGGGACAAAAATGGAACTTAAGAAAGCTGTTTGGATTGGGGTGTAAGCATTTGTATTTATGATTAAATCAAAATAAATCACACAATTTTTTAAGAAAAACCAAAAAATAAAATGCCACTTAAGGCTTTTGTTAAAAATCAAGAGTTATGCATTTTGAATACACCAATAAATTGCCAAAATTTATTTTAAAAATGTCAATCATATTATCCGTGTAATATGTGCTTTAATGTGGCAACTTAAAAAAGTGATCCAATACAGTCTTGGCAGGATTTTGGTGGCTGTCTTGGCGTAGGGTGTGCGTGGTCTGTGCCAGTTTGTCTGCTTCGGGCTTGGGATTTTGTAGGAGTGTTTGGGCGTGATAAGTGACATTGTCGGCGGTGGCGTCCATCTGAATCAATTCGGGTACGATGGCTTGCCCTGTTTGGTTATAAGCCAAAATGTTGGGCAAACTGACATAAGGGATTTTTACCAAATGCTTGGCAATGCTGTAGGTAAGCCCATTGACCTTATAAACCACAACCATAAGGCGGTGCAGCAGTAGGGCTTCTAGCGTTGCCGTGCCTGACGCCAAAAGCACGAGCTGACTGGCATTCATGGTTTGCTGGCTTAAGCTTAAAGTGGGTGTATCAGCACTTGCTTCGTGTGTCTCTTTGGTGTACAAAATATGCACTTTGTCAGTAAGTCTTGCAGCGTGCTGTTCTATGATGGACTGAGCAAGGCGTGCATGGTCGGCATTGACCACGGGTAATAAATAAACAAAATCGCCCGTTTGGTCTATTTTGACCATGCTTTGTGCCAAAAGCGGTAAAATGGCGGTGATTTCGGACGTGCGAGAACCTGCCATGACGCAAATGGGGCGAGCGGTGGTGGTTTTTAGGGCGGTAAGTGCAGGAAAGCTTGTTTGCCAGTTGCTCAAAAATTCATCATAAATCACCGCCTGCGGACGGCTATCGGCATGGATTTTTTGTAATAATGGGTGTCCTACGCAGACGGCAGGGTGATGGTGTTTTTGATAAACGTTCAATTCAAAAGGGAATAAGCACAGTACCAAATCGGTGGCGGCTTTAATGCCATGAATGCGACCTTCTCGCCACGCCCACACGCTTGGGCTGACATACTGCACGCAAAACACGGTATTGAGCAGGCTGTGTTTTTTTAGGGCTTGACTGATGCGCAAATTAAAATCAGGAGCGTCAATACCAACAAACAAATCAATATTATGCTTGGCAAAAGCGGTCAAAATTTCTTTTTTGGCGGCAAGCAAGTCTGGCAAATGTTTGATGACTTCTACCAGACCCATGACCGACAAACGGCTCATGTCAATCACCGAACATAAGCCTTGCTTTGCCATCAGGTGTCCACCAACACCAACCCAACGCACATTAGGATAAATGGCGTTCATTTTTGCCATAAAATCTGCCCCCAAAGCGTCGCCTGAGACTTCGCCTGCAACGATACCGATGGTTAGGGGCTTGGTTTGGGTCAGGTTGGTCATGACACTAAAATCAATTAACGTTCTAAATATTGCAATTTGCCTGCCACGCCGTCCCAGCGTTCATGCTCGGGCATGGGGTCTTTTTTCTCGGTGATGTTGGGCCAGATGGCAGACAGTTCTTCGTTGATTTTGATGTATTCTTCTTGACCTGCAGGGATTTCGTCTTCGCTAAAAATGGCGTTGGCAGGGCATTCAGGTTCGCACAAGGCACAGTCAATACATTCATCGGGATTGATGACCAAAAAGTTTGGGCCTTCATAAAAACAATCTACAGGGCAAACTTCTACACAGTCGGTGTATTTGCACAAAATGCAGTTATCAGTAACAATAAATGACATAAAAATACCTTTGGCTTATGGCTATTTGATTGACTGTCTTAATGGACTAAATAAGAAAGATAATCAATTAGGATTTAAGTGAAATTACAAGGCGTATTTTAGCGGTTTTGGGGAATTTTCTCAAACCCAAGCACCCATTTTATTATGCAAAATTTGCAAAGAGATGTTATCAATAAGATTAAGTATTATTTCAGTGGTAAAAACCTTGCAAGAAACAAGGTTTTTGTGGGACTCAATGGATAGTATGGACTGGCTTGGTTGATTTTACCAAAACAGCAACGATACACGTTCTTGAAAGCAAAATTGAAAGCCAATGAATGGGGCGTAAGCGGTGATTGGTGGATTTTTGCTTTGTGCTTACGCCCAGCCAAAAGCGGTTTAGGCGGTTTTTTGTGCTTGTTTGGCAAAATGGTAACACTGCTCAACGTGATCGTCGGCGATTTTTTTAAAGATGATATAACCCATCGTGCCTGCAAAAATTTGACCGCCAAGCGGAATGTATTTGGCGATTTGTTTGCCGATGAGTCGTGTGCCAAAACCTTTGACCGTTTGATTGACCACGCCCCGCATGGCAACCAGTCCGCCAATGGCCAGCGCTTTGTCCATCAGGTTTTTTTGGCGTTCGGCTTCGGGTATGGCGTTGGTGTCGGTCAAGCCAAAGCGGGCGGTGATTTCGGGCAATAATTTGGATAACATCGCCACATCAATGGCAACGTCCAAAAAAGGCACAGGAATGATGGCAACCCCTGCGCTGATTTTGGCACGGGCTTTGACTAGGGCTTTGCATTCTTGGCGAATGGCTTCAAGATTTAGGTCTTTGTTTAGGGTGGTGGCACGAAATTTGGGAC
>JBHAZZ010000037.1:0-11201 GCA_041781275.1 Moraxella sp. | reverse complement strand
CGAACCAGGGACACACGGATTAACAGTCCGATGCTCTACCGACTGAGCTATTGGGGAATGATGGTGGGTCGTGCAGGATTCGAACCTGCGACCAATTGATTAAAAGTCAACTGCTCTACCAACTGAGCTAACGACCCGTTCATACCAAACGGTAGATACTTATTATTTAAAGTTTTAAACAACAAGTAAATTAGGATAATGGTGGGTCGTGCAGGATTCGAACCTGCGACCAATTGATTAAAAGTCAACTGCTCTACCAACTGAGCTAACGACCCTTATCGCTAATGTGGTGCGTATTATACACGACAATTGGTAGATTGCAAGTGTTTTTTAAAAATTTTTCCAATTTTTATTGATGATTGGGGTTAATTGTGGCTGAGTGCGTCCACAGGGTTTAGGCGAGACGCATTGCGGGCGGGCAAAAAGCCAAAAATCACCCCAATCATGGTAGAGCACACAAAAGCCGCCACGATAGACAGCGGCGAATAAATCACCCCAAAATTGTCGCCGCCCACACGGTTGATCAATTCACCAATGCCAAAAGCGCCGATAATGCCCAAAAACCCGCCCAAAATACACACCAACACCGCTTCTATCAAAAATTGTCCCATGATGTCGCTTTGTCTTGCGCCCACCGCCATGCGTACCCCGATTTCGCTGGTGCGTTCGGTAACGGACACCAGCATGATGTTCATCACACCAATGCCCCCAACAATCAACGAGATGATGGCGATAGATGATACCAAAAGCGTCATGGTGTTGGTGGTGGATTGTACCGTTTCTTTGATACTGTCGGTGTTCATGATGTTAAAATCATCGGTGCCATGTCTGGATTTGATGAGATCGCTGATGGCAGTTTCGGCGATGTCCGATGGGGTGTCATCGCCTATCAGTACCACAAAGCGATCTAGGTAGCTTGTGCCTAGCATACGATACATCACGGTGGTGTAAGGCATATAAATTTGTGGGGTGTTGTTGCTGCGTCCAAAGGCGGACTGTTTGTCTGAGATGACCCCAATCACTCTACCAGGGACATTGCCTATTAAAATGACTTCACCGATGGGGTCGCCTGCACCATCAAAAAAGGATTTGTACGCATTTTGGTCTATGATGATGTCTTGGGCTAACGACTGAATGCTTTCGTCATTAAATCCTTGTCCCATCGCCAGCGTTTCGCCCGTTACGCTCAAATAGTCTTTGCCCACGCCGTTGATGTTGCCTGTGGTTTCTACGTTTTTGTAGCGTAAGGTGGTGCTGGTATCCACTTGGGGGCTGACAGATTTGGCATAAGGCTGAGTGGCGACCGCTTCTGCGTCAGCAATGGTCAAATTGTCATAACCAAAGCGCCTTCTGGGATCGCCAAAAGGATAACCGTCTATGACGGTGATGGTGTTGGTGCCAAGCGAGTTGATGTCTTCTAAGATTTTGGCTTGTGAGCCTTTGCCTAAGCCCACAATAGACACCACAGACGCAATGCCAATGATGATACCAAGCATGGTCAAAAGCGTGCGCATTTTGTGGGCTTTCATGGCATAGACCGACATTTTAAACGCTTCTTTTAGGCGGTCAATGAAGCCAGATAGGGCGTTTTTGGTGTTTTTTTGGGTGATGGTGCTTTTTGGGGTGGGGTCGGTGTCGGCGACGTGCTGTTTGTGGTTTTTTGTGTAATAATCGGCAATAATGCGACCGTCTTTGAGTTCAATCACCCGCTCGGCTTGCTGAGCAAGGTTTGGATCGTGTGTAACCATGATGATGGTGTGCCCTGCATCTCGCAGTTTGAACAAAATGTTCATCACTTCCTTGCCTGAGCCGCTGTCTAGCGCCCCTGTGGGTTCGTCTGCCAAGATGACATCGCCGCCATTCATGAGCGCCCGAGCGATGGACACCCTTTGCTGCTGACCGCCTGATAATTGGTTGGGGCGGTTGTATAATTTATCGCCCAGTCCCAAGCTGTTTAGTAGCTCTATGGCACGTTCTTTGCGGGTGGTGTTTTGTACGCTGGCATAAACCGCAGGCACGGTAACGTTTTCTAGGGCATTGATGTCGCCAAGCAAATGATACCTTTGAAAAATAAATCCAAAATGCTCACGGCGTAATTTGGCAAGTTCTTCGCTGTCCATGTCAGACACCGATTGCCCAAAAATGTGATAGCTGCCACTGGTTGCCTTGTCCAAACAGCCCAAAATGTTCATCAAAGTGGATTTGCCCGAGCCTGACTGCCCGATGATGGCGACCATTTCTTTTTGGTATAAAGTCAAATCAAGTTCGTGCAAAATGCGAATGGTTTCATCACCTGCGGGAAACTCACGCACCAATTTTTTGATTTCTATAAGGGGAATTTTTTGTGTCATGATGTAAAGCCTTGATTGTCAGCATTGACCCTTTATCTTGCTGCGATAAAGGGGGTAAAGGTTGGATTACATCATGGGCGGACCGCCACGCTGTTTAGAAAGGTTGCCTTCGGTTTGGGTGCTGTCGCTTATCACGACTTTATCGCCTGCTGACAAACCGCTTTTGATTTCTACATTGACCCGATTGTTTAGACCGACTTGCACTTCAATGGGCGTGGCAAAGCCGTCTTTTTGTACCACACGGACGATGTTTTTGCCGTTTTCTTGTTTTAGGGCGGTGGAAGGAATGGTGAGTACGCCTTTGATGGAATTGACAATGATATTGACTTGGGTGGTCATGTCAATGCGAAATTTGCGTTCGGCGTTGTCCACGTCCAAATAACCAATATAATAAATTGCTTCGCTGCTACTGCTAGAAGATTCAGGCTTGGGCTCAATGCCAGCAAGGGTAGCGTCATAAAACGTGTTGGGATCACCGATGATGTTAAAGCGAGCAGGTAGCCCAGTTTTGACTTTGACCACGTCAGCTTCGGAGATTTGGGTGTTGATACGCACACGGCTCAAATCGGCAAGCGTTACGATGGTGGGGGCGGACTGATTGGCATTGACCGTCGTCCCTTGTTTTTGCGATACCGAGACGATGATACCGTCCATCGGGGCGGTGATGGTGGTGTGGCTTAAGTCTTCGGTGGAGGTATTAAGATCGTTTTCGGCTTTGTTGATGGCGGCTTCTTGGCTTTTGATGTTGGCTTTGGCGCTGGCGACATCATTGTGCGCATTTTGTACGGCAGCTTCGGCAGCTTTGACGTTGGCAAGCGCCACATCTAGCGTGGCTTTGGCGTCATCATAATCTTGGCGGCTGATGGCGTCAATGTCTATCAAGCCTTGCAAACGATCAAAGGCTTTTTGGGCTTTGACAAGTTCGGCTTGGCGAGCGTTTAAGGTGGCAATGGCACTGTCCACGCTGCCTGTGCTGCTGCTTAGACTGGCCTGTGCCTGCAACAGACTGGCACGGGCTTGATTTAGGGTGGCTTGGGCGTTGGCAACGGTGTTTTTTTGTTCTACTTCACTGATTTGGGCGATGGGATCGCCTTTTTTGACTTCGTCGCCCACGTCCACATACAAACGCACGATTTCACCTGAAACTTGTGCGCCAACGTCAATGCTTTGTATGGCTTCTACTTTACCAGACGCCAGTACGGTTTCTTCTATGTCGCCAATTTTGGCTTCGGCGGTCAGATAGCTGGGCGGGGTTTCTTTGGATTTAAAAAAGAATTGGTACACGGCAAAAGCAATACCGCCAGCGATTAAGGCAAATATTGCCCATTTTACATAAGAAGGAAGTTTCTTTTTTTTGGTAATCATAAGAAATTATAATTTAAGTTACAAAATGGAGCGTATCAAAGTGGGTCATCAGCTTTGATGTTATCAATCACATACGTCAATTATTTTAGCATGATAACAAAACAATATTGAACTAAATATACAAACTTGATGATTTTGTAACGGTTTCTTGTTGGTTGGTGCCCCCTTTGTGCTGGCGTGGTACCAAAATTGGTATCAGGGGCAGGGAAGTCGTAATGCTAAAGCTGTGATGGGGGGTCATAATGGGGGTTATGTGTGGTGGGCGAACAGGCGCTGGGTGTCAATGCCGCACATGCTTAGCACCAAGGCATTAAGCTGCTGCCAAACGTCGCCTTTTCCTAAGCCTTTGATGTTTTTATCAATGTCGTACAAATCCTTATGCCAACGGTTGGACGTGTGCAAAGTGCGCTGACTGCTTTGTAGGTAGCTATGAATTTTGTTTTGCCAAATGCCCAGATCGCTGGGATTGCGGTTTGCTTGCAGTTGTAATAACAAATGAGCGTCTTTGGCAAGCGCCCATAAAATCAAACTTGGGGCGATGGACGTCTGGCGTAAATGGGCGATGATGTGCAGTGCTTTGGTGTGATTACCTGACAAAATGGCGTCCGACAAGCCAAAGACATCAAATTGTGAGCTGTCTTCTAGGTTTTTTTGTAGGTAGGCACTGGTGATGTGTAAATTGTCGGCAAAGGAAAGCTGCCAAAGTATTTGGTAAGCGCCTAATAAATTATGCTCGGTGTGAGACAGCAAAAGCCGCCAAGCATCTTGTTCTAGGCGAAGACCAAATTCATGCGCCTTTAAAGAAAGCAGGTCAAAGCGGTGTTTTTCGTTATAGACGGTGGCGTCAATGATGATGCCTTGGTTGTCAAAAAGCTTGATGGCTTTGGTGGCAAGTGATTTTTTGTCTTGTTTTGGCAAGCACCAAAGCAGATGGTTGGCGTTTGTGCCTCGCTGTGCGTCCTTGGCAAATCTTGTCAAAGCGTCTAGGGCGGCGTTGTCGGGCTTGTGTTTGCCGGTGATGATAAGGGCAAGACTGCCAGCAAATAAATCTAGCGCCGACAGCTCGCCAATGACATCGTGCCATGATTTGACGCTATACAATTCCATGCGTTTGATTAATTGTCCTTGCTGTTGCCAAAGTGGTTTTAGGGCGTCAATCAGCCAATTTTCCAAAATGGGCTCATCACCGTGCAAAAGCCACAGACCAAGTGCAGGCGGGGCGTGGTCTGATTTGACTTTGCCATAAAAGGACAAAAACCGTTCTTGCATGATCAGTGGGTCAAAACGTGGGTACGATACTGTTCGGCAATGCGTTGGGCAAGCGTTTCATAAAGCCACGTTTGGGCTTTGTCGCCTTGTTTGTCCCCTGTAACCACGCTGACTTCATCGTATTGATGGGTGTTTTCTACTTGCAAAGGGCCGCTAAAGTGCAGCGTTTGACCGTTTTTGACCACCGTATAACTGATGTCCGCCGTCAGCACTTGGCGCACTTCGGTCAATGTACCCACCAATTCAAAACGCCGAAAACGCACGTTTTTGATATCAATGCGGTTTGGGCTATTTGTTTGGTTGTGTACGCCAATCAGTTGTAACTGACGTAGTAGTGGTGATTTTAGGGCGGCTGCAATGGGTGTGTCTTCTAGTGCCACGGCAGCTTGAGTGTGTTGGGGGGCAAGCGTCAAGGCGTGATCGCTGGTACCACGCAAAGCAAAGCCACACGCCGTCAAGTTAAGTGCACCCATCGCCACCACAAAGGCAGCGACAAGGTGTTTTAGGTTACGGTTTGTCATCTTAAACCACCACAAAATTGACCAGTTTGTTGGGGACAACAATCTCTTTTTTGATGTCGCCCGTCAAAAATTTTGCCACGGCGTCTATTTGTTTGGCAAGGGCGATGAGCGTGGCGTTATCCAAACCCTTTGCCACGTCCATTTTGCCACGCACTTTGCCATTGACTTGCACCACCATGGTAACGCTGTCGCTGACTAAGGCGTCTTTATCCAAGGTGGGGAAAGTTAGGGTTTGACAGTCAAAGCCAAATTGTTCCAGCAAATATTCGCCAACGTGGGGTGCGTATAATGCCAGCAAAGTCAGTAAGGCAATGACGGCTTCATGTTTGACCGCCAAATCTGCTGGGCTTTGTACTTCAAATGAAGCAAGCTCATTGGCAAGTTCCATCAGTGAAGATACGGGGGTGTTAAGCGCCAAATGCTCACCAAGGCTGATGTCAATCTTGGCGATGGTTTCGTGGGTTTTACGGCGTAAGTCTTTGGCGGGTTTGTCCAAATTGCCTTTGATGGTGTTAATATCAACAAGGGTGTTGTTTTGGACATCGCTTAGGTGATCACCCGTCAATCGCCACACCTTTTTAACAAAATTATGGGGGCCTTTTAGGGCGCTGTCTGACCATTCTAGGGTTTGGTCGGCAGGTGCGGTAAACAAAGTGTACAAGCGTACAGTATCTGCACCATATTCACCAATGATTTCTTGGGGGTCAACGCCGTTATTTTTGGATTTGGACATTTTTTCAATTTTGCCAATGATGACAGGCTCGCCATCGGCAATCAATGTGGCACTGTCGCCACTGACAGACACTTCATGGGGGAAGTAGTAAGTTTTGCTGCCGTCGGCATTTTCTCGATAAAACGTGCCAGCCAACACCATGCCTTGAGCCAATAAGTTGGCAAACGGCTCATCGCCCCCAACCAAGCCTTCATCACGCATGACTTTATGAAAAAAGCGAGCATATAGTAGGTGCAAAACGGCGTGCTCAACACCGCCCACATATTGATCCACCGAAAGCCATTTGTCTGCTGCCTTGCGATCCACCATTTGGGTGCTGTCGTGGGGACTGGTAAAACGCTGAGCGTACCAACTGGACTCTACAAAAGTATCAAAGGTGTCTGTTTCACGTTCGGCAGGCTGTCCGCATTTGGGGCAGGTGCAATTGACAAATTCGGGGATATTTTTTAGGGGATTGCCACGTCCATCAGGCACCACATCGGTAGGCAAGATGACGGGCAAATCGGCTTCGTCCACAGGCACAGTGCCACAATAAGTGCAGTTAATCATGGGAATGGGGCAGCCCCAGTATCTTTGGCGAGATACCCCCCAATCACGCAAACGGTACTGGGTGGTAACTTTGCCCAAGCCTTTTTCGCCAGCGATTTGGGCGATTTTATCGGTGGCGGCGGTAATGCTTAAGCCGTCAATGACCCCTGAATTAATACAAAACCCGCCTTCTTTGTTGGCGTACCAATCTTGCCACAAGGTGCTGTCATAAGGGCTTGGTTTGTTTTCAAAATCAATCACTTGAGTGATGTTTAAGCCGTATTTGTTGGCAAATTCAAAATCACGTTCATCGTGAGCGGGCACGCCCATCACCGCCCCAGAGCCATAGCTCATCAAGACATAGTTGGCGACCCATACTGCCACAGGCTCGCCGGTGATGGGGTGGGTGGCAAACAGTCCTGTGTCCATGCCGATTTTTTCGGCTTTTGCCATGTCTGCTTCAGCCACCGAGCCTTGTTTGCATTCGTGGCAAAATTTGGCAATGTCGGGATTGTGGCGACTGGCGTATTGGGCTAAGGGGTGTTCACTGGCAACCGCCAAATAACTGACCCCCATGACGGTATCGGGACGTGTGGTAAAAACACGCAGCACGTCTTGTTTGCCGTCTAGTTCATAAGTAAAATCAAGCTCCATGCCGTAGGATTTGCCGATCCAG
Source organism: Moraxella sp. (assembly GCA_041781275.1). GTDB lineage: Bacteria > Pseudomonadota > Gammaproteobacteria > Pseudomonadales > Moraxellaceae > Moraxella. The sequence goes on along the minus strand of JBHAZZ010000037.1, from coordinate 3,758 downwards.
TTGTGCTGCATGGCAAGCACTTGTTTGGGCCAGTGTCCTTCTAGGTTTTGTAGTTCTTCCAAGAGCTCATCGGCGTATTGGGTGATTTTGAAGTAATACATGGGAATGTCTCGTTTTTCAACGATGGCGCCACTACGCCAGCCCCGACCGTCCACCACTTGCTCATTGGCAAGCACGGTTTGATCTACAGGATCCCAGTTTACGGTAGAAAGTTTTTTATAAACCAAACCTTTTTTGTAAAGCTGTAAAAATAGCCACTGTTCCCAACGATAATAATCAGGCGAGCAAGTGGCAAATTCTCTTGACCAATCAATAGACAAGCCAAGTGCCTTTAGCTGCTGCCGCATATTGTCAATGTTGGCATACGTCCATTTGGCAGGAGCGACATTGTTGGCGATGGCGGCGTTTTCGGCAGGCAAACCAAAAGCGTCCCAACCCATCGGCTGCATGACATCATAACCTTTTTGGCGATAATAACGGCTTAATACGTCGGTGATGGCGTAGTTGCGCACATGACCCATGTGCAGTTTGCCACTGGGATAAGGAAACATGGACAGCATATAACGGGTGGGTTTGTCCGTGGTTTCGTTGGTGGTGTGGTAGCGGTTATCGGCTTGCCATTTGGCTTGCTGGTTGGCTTCTAGCGTGTGAAAATCGTAATTTTCTAAGGTCATGATGGGCTCTTAATTGTCTTTAAAGAAACCCTATATTATACTAAAAATTTGTTATAATTGGGGCAATTTTTACTTTGGAGTTGGGTGATGAGTTTGACTGTATATGGCATAAAAAATTGCAACACCATGAAAAAAGCCTTTGATTTTTTGCAGGCGCATGACGTGGCGTATGAATTTTTTGATTATAAAAAGTCCGTGGTGCCTGAAGATGTCTTTTTGTCTTGGGTGGCGACGTTTGGTTTGGATAAGGTGATAAATAAACAAGGCACAACCTACCGCAAATTGTCCGAAGCTGATAAGGCTGTGTTGATGTCTGATGATTTGGGCGACATTTATCGGTTGGTGTGCCAACATCAAAGCATGATAAAACGCCCCATCGTCATCGGCTCACAGCTGGCAGATGTTGCCTTGATTGGCTATGACGAAAAGGCGTATCAAGAAGCCTTACTTAATCACTAAAGTTTTAAGGCTTTTTTAAGGCTTAGACGCTTGGTGTGTCATCTGATGGCGTGGTGTTAGATGTCTTTTGGGGTTTGGGGCGCAGTTTTTTGTGTTTGTAGTAACGATTTATGCCCCAAAGCACAAGCCCAATCATCAGCCAAAGCCCCCAAAGCTGGGTCAGCCAAAGCAGCATGGACAACAGATAATACCACCCTGTGCTTAAACTGCTCAAAAATTCATGCCCAAAGTTGCGACTTAATTCATGACTTAACGCCTTGTCAAGGTCGGGGCGGGTGCTTTCATACAGTACAGGATCGTCATAAAAAGACAGCGCCAAGGTGCTTAGCGCCACTTTGTCCATCAGTGCTTTTTGTTCCAATTCATAAAACAGCGCTTCATGACGAGCTAGGGTGCTTTCTGTGGCGACGGTAGTTTTGTCGTTTAGGGTGTCTTTGGGACTGCTTTCAAGGTCGTTTAGGGTTTTTTGTTTTTCTTGCTCAATTTGTGATTGCAGGCGAGATTTATAAATGTCCAAAGTTACATCTTGAGCGGTCAAAGTGCGAGCGTCTAAGTGCTGCATTAGTGGCGAAATTTCTTTTAAAAAATCTGCCAGTTTTTCTTTGGGGATACGCACAATCACGGTGGCGTGATGATTGCTAAGTGTCATCTCTTTGATTTGTCCGTCGCCCATGTTGTAGGTGCGATTGTCCATGGTTGAGCCAGATAAGGTGCTTTCTTGGACGTAACCGCCGTGAGCCAGCACACTGGTTTCAACGGCGGTCAAAGTATCAAGGGTAGATTTGGTTTTAAAGCGCACATCGCCATTGATGATTAGCTGTTTGTCCGCCAGTTGCGCAGTGGTTTCTTGGGTAAAAATGGCGCTGTTTAACGTCTGGGCGTTTTGGTCGGTCAAGGTTTCTTTTGCCACTTCAGGGGCGGACGCTAAGCTGTGATTTTCTTGACTGGGCTGACTGCACGCTGCCAAAACGGTTGCCAATGCAATGACTGATAGCTGTTTTTTCATAATTTTTTTCATAATCCTACCCCATCTATAAATCTAAAACCTAAGCGTCTCGCAAAATTTGTGTGCCGACCCCTTCATTGGTAAAGATTTCCAGTAGGCAAGCGTGTGGCACTCGTCCATCAACGATGGTGGCGCTTCTAAGTCCTGCTTTGACAGCGTCAAGCGCTCCAGCGATTTTTGGAATCATGCCACCTGAAATGGTGCCGTCAGCGATGAGATTGTCCACATCGGTGGGCGATAAACTGGTCAGCACATTGCCGTTTTTATCCAAAACGCCTTTGATGTTGGTCAAAAGCAGTAGGCGCTCCGCCCCCAAAAATTCCGCCACACGACCTGCCACCAAATCGGCATTGATGTTATAAGTGTTGCCATCTTCGTCCACACCCAAAGGGGCAATTACGGGGATAAAATCGGCGCTGATGAGCATATCAATCACGCTTTTATTGATGTTTTTGACTTCGCCCACAAAGCCCAAATCAATGGGCGTGCCATCATCTTTGGTCATGATGAGTTTTTGGGCGGTGATTAAACTTGCGTCTTTGCCTGTCAAACCGATGGCTTTACCACCGTGTTTGTTAATTAAATTGACGATGGATTTGTTTACGCCACCACCAAGCACCATCTCTACCACGTCCATGGTTTCTTTGTCGGTAACTCGCATACCATCAATGCGATCGGACTGTCTGCCCAGCTCTTTGAGCAAATTATCCACTTGTGGGCCGCCACCGTGCACCACCACAGGGTGAATGCCTACGGTTTTAAGTAGCACGATGTCCCGAGCAAAAGAGCTCTCTAGTTCGGGATCGGTCATGGCATTACCGCCATATTTGACGACGATCAATTTGTCTTTATAACGCTGAATGTAGGGCAAAGCGGTGGTGATGGTTTGGGCGGTGAGTTTGGCTTCTTCTAGGGTTAATGACATAAATTTTCCTTATAAATTAGTTTGTTGAATTGATGACTTGGTTAATTTAATCAGTGGCGACCTGAACTGCCAAAACCGCCTGCCCCCCGCTTACTGACATCACTAAACTCATCAACCACTTCAAAAGCAGGGCGAGCCACAGGCACGACCACATATTGCGCCATACGTTCGGCAGGATTTAGGGTAAAATCGCTGTCGCTGCGATTCCATAGGCTGACCATCAGTTCGCCTTGATAATCAGCGTCAATCAAGCCCACCAAATTGCCCAGTACAATGCCGTGTTTATGACCCAGCCCCGAACGTGGCAAAATCAGTCCTGCAAAGTCAGGGTCGGCAATATAAACCGCCAAACCCGTACCAATCAGCCGACACTCACCGGCTTTGATGACAATCGGCTCATCAATACACGCCCTTAAGTCAATGCCTGCCGATCCGTCTGTGGCTCGTGTGGGTAGGGGGAAATTGGGATCGGTGCCGATTTTGGGATTTAGAATTTTAAGTTGTACGCTTTGCATGGCAAACTTTCCAAAAATAAATAAAGAAAATAAGCCATTATACAAAAATATCCCACCACACTCCATAAAAAACCCAAAAATCTCATGGATTTTTGGGCTTGGCACGATATATGCAATATTAAAATGCTAAGAAACCGAACATTAAGCGTTTTCCTGTTGGCTTTGCATAAAGGCTTGGT
>JBHAZZ010000036.1:0-15356 GCA_041781275.1 Moraxella sp. | reverse complement strand
TGAAGTGGTGATTGAGCTGATTGGTGGGGTGGTGTTTTTGCTGCTTGTGTTTCGTCAATATAATAAAAAGGCAAGTGTATAATAAGAAGGCAAGCGTATGATTCAAGTCAAAGGTATCAATTATCGGCTAAAAACAGGCACACAAATTTTGCACGATGTGTCGTTTGAATTACAAACAGGGCAAGTGGTGGCGCTGATAGGACCCAATGGGGCGGGCAAATCCACGCTGTTTAGCGTCATGGCTCGGGTTAATCCATTGCAAGAAGGCTCGGTCAGTTTTGGCGGTCATGACATCAATACCACCGACAGCCGTACACTGGCTTTGACCGTCGCCATGCTGACTCAAGAAAATCATGTGCAAGGGCGACTTAGGGTGCGTGAGCTTTTGATGTTTGGGCGTTATCCTTATCATCAAGGGCAGCCAGCTGATAGCGACAAAGCCAAAGTCGCCGAAGTGATACAGATGTTTGAGCTAGAAACCTTGGCGGAGAGATTTTTGTCGGATTTGTCAGGGGGTCAGCGCCAAAGGGTGTTGATTGCCATGATTGTCTGTCAAGACACGCCATATTTGCTGCTTGATGAACCGCTGAACAATCTGGATATGTATTATGCGGGGCGACTGATGCGTCAGTTACGCAGTTTGGCGCACGACAAACAAAAAACCATCGTCATTGTGCTGCACGACATCAACCAAGCATCACAATTTGCCGACACGGTGGTGATGTTAAAATCAGGTCAAGTGGTGGACATGGGGCAGCCGTGCGATGTCTTGACCAAAGATGCCATGAAAAAGCTGTACGATGTTGATGTTACGGTGCTCACCCATCAGGGGCGACCGATTATTATTGATACACTGTGATGGGTTAAATTTTGTTATAATAGGGGAAATTCTTGTTTGTTTTTCCCTATGTCTTTAGCTCAAATTGCCACAACCTACGCCACGACCGCAGGGGTAATCACCAACAATCAACTGCTGCCCGTCGCCTTAAATGCTACGCTTATCCCCCTACATCAAGCCAATCCCCAAACCGTGCAAGCGGTGATTGCGTGGGGCAGAAAACCCAGCTTTTATAAAGCCAAAGCCTATGCCAAAAAACACACGCTTGCTTTGCTTGGTGTAGAAGACGGCTTTTTAAGATCGTTAGACAGTGGCACAAAAAGCCGTCATGGGGCAAGTTTTGTGGTGGACGATTTGGGTATGTATTTTGATTTGACTTGCCCAAACCGTTTGCAAGAATTAATCTTTGAAACCCAAAAAACATGGAGCGACCAAAAGCACACGCTCAGTCAAGAAAATATCCGCATCTTGATAGACGAGCGTCTGTCCAAATACAACGCCGTACTTTCTGCGCCTGATTTGACACAACTCACGGACAAATCTGTGGTGTTGGTGGTGGATCAAGTCGCCAACGATGCGTCCATTGTGGGGGCGGGCGTGGACGATGTGGCGTTTTATGAAATGCTAAAAAGCGCTTTGCTACAAAATCCAGACGCTTTTGTCATCATCAAAGCGCACCCTGCTGGTATGGGGGTTTTGACCGCCATGAAAAAACTGTCGCAGGGCGCTGCCGCTTATTTGGATACTCAGTTGCCACTTGAGCAGGTAGGCACTTATGGCAAGCGTTTGGGTATCATCGCCGACAAAGCCAATTCCGTCGCTTTGCTTGAGCAAGTGGATAAAGTCTATACCGTCAGTTCGCACATGGGCTTTGAAGCGCTGCTTTTGGGTAAACAGGTGTGCTGTTTTGGGGTGAATTGGTATGCAGGGTTTGGGCTGACCGACGATACTGCTTTGACAGATAACCACATTTATCAAAAGGTCAAAGCCCATCATCACACACTTGCCCAAAAATACGCAGTCAGTACCACCCCCAGCATAGAACAACTGTTTTATGCGTCTTATGTGGCTTATAGCCGCTACGTCAATCCTGCCACACGCCTGCCTTGTACGATAAGCGAAATCATGACCTATCTTAGCACCAACCGTGAATACAAACGGGTGTTTGAACGGGGTATTTTGGCTTATGGGTTTAGTAAATGGAAAGTGGGATTTGTGCAGGCATTTTTGGGGCTGCCTGATGTGGCATTAAAGGTGGTGGCTCGCCCCATGCGATTGCCGCTTGTGAGTGATACTTTGTACGAACAAATCAAAGATCGCCACGACAAAACACATTTGCCCTTTGCCATCGCTCAAGGCGTGGATTATGTGGTATGGGGGCAGCACGCCAAACAAGACCTACTCAAACGTTTGGCGAAATTTATAGACACTCGTGCAGACACGCCCACCGTTTTTTGTATGGAAGATGGGTTTATCCGCTCCAACGGTTTGGGGGCGAGTTTGCTTGAGCCATTATCGGTGGTGGTGGACGATTTGGGGATTTATTATGATGCCACGAAGCCGTCCAGACTTGAGCAGATATTAAGCCAAATCCAGCTTTGCGACCGCCAAAATGCCCGTGCCCGTGCCTTACAGCAGCTGCTACTAGAAAAACGGGTCAGCAAATACAACGTCGGCACACAAAATGATTTTGTGCGGCAATTAGACCAGCTGCGTCAGTCTCGCCCCAAAAGCGTGGTGCGTTTGGTGGTTGGACAAGTAGAAGACGATGCGTCTGTACAACTGTGTGGCAGCACCATCAAAACCAATGCTAAGTTACTAAGCAAAGTCCGCCAAGATTTCCCAGACGACATCATCATTTATAAACCCCACCCCGACATAGAAGCAGGGCTACGCACGGGCAAAGTACCGCCAAACATACTGGCGCTGGCTGATTTGGTCGTGCATGATACGCCCATGCCAGACTGTTTGCAGGCGTGCCAAGTGGTGCATACCATCAGTTCATTGACAGGATTTGAAGCGCTGATTCGGGGCTTGTCTGTGGTGTGTTATGGGCTGCCGTTTTATGCAGGATTTGGGCTGACTACTGACATAGGGCAAAGCGACATCATAACCCACGCCAAAGCCCGCAGAGCCAGAAACACGCCACTGACCCTAAATGAACTCATCTATGCCACACTCATAAGTTATCCGTTATACCGTCTGCCCAAGGGGTATGGACTGGCAACGCCCGAAGCGGTGATTGACTATCTGTACGGTCAAAACGGCAAAAATCCCACGCCCAGACTTTCTATGACCACCAAAATCAAGCGCAAAGCCAAATTAACCGCCATGCAGCTTAGACATACCGCCCTAAAACATAAGCACCAATGGCAAAATTTGACAGATGATTGAACTTGATAAAACTGTGCTAAAATAGCACTTTGTGTCATAAATCGCAAATTTCCACCAACGCTTGTGTCTATGCCATGTCTGCTTGTATGAAACGCCTACTGACCCATAACAATATTTTGCTGTTACAAGGCAAAATGGGCAGGTTTTTTTGTCGGTTTGCCACCTTTTTGATGGGGCAGGGCAAAACGGTGCGTAAGATCAATTTTAATGCAGGCGACGCCTTTTTTTATTGTCATAAAGATAAGATGGACAATTATCATGGCAGTCTTGCAGATTTTAATGAATTTTTACAAAAGGTCTTAAAGACACACCAAATCGATGCGGTGGTGTGTTTTAATGACTGTCGCCCGTACCATGCCATCGCTCAAAGCGTGTGCCAAAACCAAAACATTGCTTTTTTTGTGTTTGAAGAAGGGTATTTGCGACCTGACTACATCACGTTAGAAGAACATGGCATTAATGGCTATTCTAAGCTAGATCCTGCCTTAATCAATCACCTACAAAAAGCCAACGACCACCCCAAATACACCGCCAACCGTTTTTGGCGACTTTGTGTGGCGAGTATCATTTATTACATCATTGTGTTTTTTGGTAGGTGGTGGTATCCACATTATGAGCATTATCGGGGGCTGACCATTTGGCAGGAAGTGGCGGCGTGGCTGGTTGCTCCAGTGCGTAAAGCGCTGCGTTATTTGCCTGACAAACGCTTAGAAAAACGCCTGATTGGGGGCGGTGAAAATTTTTATTTGGTCAGTTTGCAAGTACACAATGATTCACAAATCACCCATCACAGCGATTATGCCGATGTGCGAGAATTTATTGATGAAGTGCTGATAAGTTTTGCCAAACACGCTCCCAAAGGCACTAAGCTGCTCTTTAAACATCACCCCTTAGATCGGGGGCATAGAGATTATAAGGGTTATATTGCCCGTGCGTCCAACAAGCTTGGTGTGGCAAGTAGGGTGTTTTATGGCTGCGATATGCATTTGCCGACGCTCATTCGTGCCAGTATTGGTATGATTACGGTAAACAGCACCACAGGGCTGCAATCGGTTTATCACAGAAAACCCACCAAAATCATGGGGCGTGCTTTATATAATGTTGTGGGGCTGACCGATCAGCAGACTTTGGATAAATTTTGGTCAAATCCCACGTTGCCCAATTACGAATTTTATCTTAAATTTAGAGAATATTTGATAGAGCAAACTCAGCTTAACGGTTCGTTTTATGGTCAGTCGCCTTGGATGAATGCTTATCCGCCCAAAGTGGCTCAGTCAAGCCAAAACAGCGACCGCCATCAAGTGTGATGGGTTAACGTTGTTTGGTTTTAAGTCCTTTTGCCCCTTGTAATACCAAGCAGCCGATCGCCAACCAAATCAGCCCAAAACTACCAAGCATGGACCAATGAAACACATCGCCCAAAAACGTGATGGCAATCACAAACAATAAGGCAGGTTCTAGGTAGCTTAACATACCAAAAAGACTGCTTGGCAACAGGTGGTTGGCGTGCAAACTGCTTTGTAGCGCCAAAATGCTCACCATTCCAAGTCCTGCCACTTTGAGTAGCAAAGTGCCAGAGTCAAGCACTGTCCATAAAGTCGTACCATCTTTGGTTAATAGCCACCATAGACACACAGGGGCAATCAGCGTAACATCAACAAACAGCCCCGTCAAAGCGCTGATGCCTTGTTTTTTGCGCAGCACATAATAAATGGGGTAAGTCAGACACACCCAAAGGCTTGCCACGCCAATTTCCCCCAAGCGGATAAATTCCACAGTAACGCCAATCGCTGCCAGTGCCACCGCCGATTTTTGCAAGGTGCTGAGTTTTTCGCCAGATAAATAACCCACCACCACCATCATCAAAGGAAACAAAAAATACCCCATGGACACTTGCACCCCAAGTCCGTGCAGTGGGGCGTACATAAACAGCCATAATTGACTGGCAAAAATGGGCGTTGGTAACAAAAGCCACAGCCAACTGGATTTTTTTAGGGTGCGCAGCTCAGATGTAACTTGATGAAGTTTACCACTGATAAGCAAAAACAGCACCAGACACACCCACATCATCAGCATTCGCCACAAAAACACCCCCGTTCCTGACAGTGGCGCAAGCCATTTGCCATAGGCATATAACACGCCAAATAATACGTTGGAAAGTACGGCGGTGAACACGCCAAGCAATAGGGGATTTTGTGTCCAGATTTTGTTGGATTGGGCTTTGTTTAGTGTTAGGGTGTTCATGATGAAGCTATGGTAATTAAAAAATGTCATTATAAGAAATAATTTTGATAAAATTTTGCAAAAAATATTTTTTAAATGAATAAATTTTGCATAAAAATAAAAATATTGTTAAAATTTACCAAAAACACAGGAAACGCCCATGCACGACATTGATGACATTGACAAAGTGATCTTAAATCTATTACAAGATGACGCCAGTACGCCCCTAAAAGTCATCGCCGAACAAGCCCACATTTCCATCGCCACCACCCAAAGACGCATTCAGCAGCTTATCAAACAAAAAATCATTGATAAACAAGTAGTTATCATAGATCCAGCCAAGCTTGGCTACCAACTGACCGTACTGGTGATGATAAAAATGGCGCACAGTAATACGTCCATGCAGCAGCGTTTTGAGCGGCTCGTCAGTCAGCAAAAACAAGTGGTCAGTTGTTATGAAATTTCAGGCGATTATGACTTTGTGTTGGTGGTGCATAGTAAAAATATGCAAGAATATCATCAATTTACCAGAGAAGTATTGACGGGTGATAATAACGTGGCGCATTTTAACAGCCAATTTGTGATGAATTTTGTCAAATCTGGTACCAAGATTGAGCTGTCTTAGGTGTGATAGGTTACGCTTTGACAAAAAATGATGTACAATGATATTTTTTAACCTTTTTGATGACTATGACGACTCACGCACTACAAAACACAGCCATTACTTTTATCGGTGGCGGTAACATGGCAAACGCCATCATTGGCGGACTTTTGGCAGCGAATGCTCGCCATGCGCTGAATTTGACCTTATCGGTGATTGATCCCGACACCACAAAACACGCTTATTTTGCTGATAAAGGGGTGGGGTTTGCCACGCCTGATGACATGACGTCTGTGGCGGCTGCCGATGTGGTGGTGCTTGCTGTCAAACCACAAGTCATCGCCGAAGTCGCTCCTGCCATTGCTTCTTATTTGGATAACGCTTTGGTCATTTCTATTTTGGCGGGGGTGTCGCTTGAGCGTTTGACTTCGTTACTTCAAACAAAGCGTCTGGTGCGCTGTATGCCCAACCTTCCTGCCAGTGTGGGACATGGGGCGACAGGGCTGTTTACTCATTTAGACCAAGCCGACAAGGATAAGGCGCACGCCATCATGAGTAGCGTGGGCGTGGCGGTGTGGGTAGAGCAAGAAAACTTACTTCATGCCGTTACTGCTGTGGCAGGATCAGCGCCTGCCTACTTTTTTTATGCACTAGAAGCCATGATAGAAGAAGCGGTCGTCATGGGACTGCCTGCCGATGACGCTCATCAGCTTGCCGTACAAAGTATGATTGGGGCGGGCGTGCTTGCCACAGATGGCGACCCTGCCACACTGCGCAGTCAAGTAACTTCCAAGGGGGGTACAACCGCCGCCGCTCTTGGGGTGCTGGACGATAAACAAGTAGATACTGCCTTTAAAATGGCGATGGTGGCGTGCGTCAAACGCAGTCAAGAACTGGCAAATTCTTAAGTTTTTTCCATCTAAAATAAGTTGATGAACGTGGCATAAGGTGCAGCCAACTTCTTATGCCTGACAGTCTGCCTTATTTTGTCAAAATCTGGTGTTTGATACGCTCTTAGTTAATCATGTATTCCTATTATGAATGAACCTTTAACAATAATTTTTAATATGGTGATAAATTTTGCTTTATTTATCATCTTTTTGCGTTTTATTTTTCAGATGGGTCAAATCGATCCCAAACACCCCTATGCTCGGTCGGTGTATCGGTTGTCGGCGGTCGTAACGGTCTTTCGTCAGATTTTTCCCGACATCAATAAAGGACAAATCAGTCTGTCGGCGCTTATTTTGATACTGCTATTGACTTATATAGAAATTGCGGGCATGGCAAGCGTACTGGGCAAAGATTTGACGGCGTTACAATTATTCGTTGAAGGCACGCTGCAAGCTGTTTTGGGTATTGTGATGGGGCTACGGTACACACTGCTGTTTGCTGTGGTGCTGAGTTTCATTACCATGTTCAATGGCAAAATGCAAGAATTGACAGCGGTACTGGAGCAATTATCAGAGCCGATTGTTGCGCCGTTTCGCCGTATCACGCCCAATTTGGGTATGTTGGATTTGTCTTATTTGGTGGCGCTGTTGTTGCTTGGTCTTTTGGAAACCGTCATTGAAATCATTGGGTATAACATCAGGATTTCTTTGCTTTAGAAGTTTGTTTTTGCCTTGATGGGGTTTGGTTTTTAAGCGCCCATCAAGGCTTTGTTGTTAAAAACGTTTTGGAATAAGCTGGGCTTTGGTATCATTGGGGTGGGGAGCGTCGGCGTTTTCTAGGGTTTTTATGATCCATGTGTCGGCACGTTTGACCGCTGTGATCAAATCGTCGCCAAGTGCCAAACGCCCTGCGATATGGCTTGCCAGTGAACAGCCAGAGCCGTGAAACTCGCCTTGCAGACGGGGCAGGACGCTTTTGTGTACCATCTCGCCACCAACGTACAAAAATTGCTCAATGTCGCCTGTATCAAAATCGTGCGATGTTTTGACCAGTACTGCTTTGACCCCTTGTTGGCACAGTTTTTTGGCGGCAAGGTGCAAATCGTCTTCGCCTGACAATGCTCTAAGTTCGTGGGTGTTGGGGGTGATGAGCGTGGCATACGGCAAAAGTTTGCCAAAGGCTTGTACCAAGGTGTCTTTGTCGCCCAAACTGCCACCACTGTTGGCAACCAGCACGGGATCCAAAACAAAGGGCGTATTGGCTTTGATGGCATGACTGGCAAACAGTTCGGCTAGGGCGGCGATGTTATCGGTAGTACCAAGCATGCCCGATTTGATGGCTTTGACGGGCAAATCATTAAGTACCGCTTTGGCTTGCTCGCTCAAAAGATGGGCGCTGACCGCTTCAAAACCAAAAACCGTTTGGGAATTTTGTACCGTGATGGCAGTACACGCCACGGCTGCGTGAGCGCCTGCTTGTCCGATGGCTTCAATGTCCGCTTGCAAGCCTGCGCCCCCTGAAGGGTCAAGCCCAGAAAAACATAATACGACGGGTCGCATAATTTATCCTTTGTTGGTGAAATTGTTTGTATCATAACAAGTTTGCTGCGTTTTTCACAAGGGGTAAAATATTTGTCAGATAAAATGATAAAATCTCTTGCAAAAAAATATTTTTTTGTTATAATTGTCGCCCACAACGTTTGAGATTTTTTCAAGTGTGTGAAACGGTGACGTGGGTGAGTGGCTGAAACCACATCCCTGCTAAGGATGCATACGGGAAACTGTATCGAGGGTTCGAATCCCTCCGTCACCGCCATTTATCAAAACAATTTTTATAAAATGTTTGTGATAAAATGCAAAAAAGGCTTGACTTAAATAAATAATTAAGTATAATAGCCGACCACAACGACGTTGTTATGCGCCCGTAGCTCAGTTGGATAGAGCACTTGGCTACGAACTAAGGGGTCGGGAGTTCGAATCTCTCCGGGCGCGCCATATTAAAGAACCAAAACTTTCGGGTTTTGGTTTTTTCGTTTTTTATAAACACATAAAACCAATCCATGCCAAACACCATTCATAAAAGTCCGCCACCAAATCATCAAATGCTTGTTTTGAGTGAGTGTGCTGATATTTTATATTTGTACCCAAACCCAAGACAAATTGCCAAATTTTAAAAAACCAAAAAATCAAATAAATACAGATGACCTTAAAATATCAGTGAGTTTATTAAGGATAAAAGTTTTTGGTTTTGGATCAAAACTTTGATGGGTTGAGTGGCAAGCAACAAAAGACGAATCCAATTTATGATAAAGGATAAGAAAAACACTGCTCTTTTTGTGGGTGGTTTGTAGATTGATTGGGAAAATTGGCATTTTATGCTAGAATGCTAATTTTGCACCTTGAATGTCCTATGTCAAAAAAACTCAGCAAAACTCCCAGTCCAGCCCCCACGCCCCCCAACCCTACGGTGTCTGATGAGCCGACCGTCATCGCTCGCCCTTTGGTGCGACTTTTGGCGATTTTGTATGATGGTATGCTGATTTTGGCAATGCTGTTTTTGGTGGGTGCCATATTGTCAGTGGTGGGAACGCTGCTATTTTTGCAAGTAGGAACAACATCACAAGAAGCACAAAGCCTGCCCCTATGGTATCAAAATGGCATCATGACCCACGCATTTGTGCTGACTTTGGTGGGTTTTTATGGGGTGTTTTGGCGAAAGTCGGGGCAGACGCTGGGTATGCAGACGTGGCGACTTAAGACCGTGGACGCACAGGGGCACTTTTTGACGTGGGGGCAGAGTTTTCGTCGTATTTTTAGTGCGTGTTTGTTGCCGCTGCTTTGTGCGGTGATTGGCAGTGTGCTGTATGACTCTCGTATGTCGGTACAAATCAGTGCTTTTTTGGGGTTTTTGTTTAATTATCTATTTTGTCTGGTCAATCGTCAAGGGCTGGCGGTGCATGACATTTTATCTAATACCATGACCCTAAAAGTACCAAAAGTACAACATCAAAGCCTGTGGCAGTCCCTAAAACGCAAAATCAAATAACCACCAATAAAAAAACCGCTTCGTCATAAAGCGGTTTTTGTTGCGGTTTAGTAAGGATTAACCACCACGCTTTGATCGGTATTGATGATGATCTCGGACGGGCGATCAACGATAAAGCGAACTTCGTTGGGCGAAACTTGTTGGTTTTTGACATAATTGTCATAAGACTCGCTACAGCCCACACAGCGTTTCATCGCTTGCCAAGGCTCTTTGACCAGTTTTTCATAAGAAATGTCCACGCTGTTTGACGCTGCCGAAAAAGGCAAGCCAACGACGTGTAGGGCAGTGCCTGCAACAGCGCCAGCAAGCTGTAGGGGCTTGGCAACCAACAAATCAGTAGCGACCGTACCATAGTTTGGTCCAAAATCATGCTCATCAATCTCAATGGCGCTGTGAGCGGTGGTACTTAAAGCAAGGCTGGCGGCAGTGGCACAAAGTAGGTGTTTTATTTTCATCAAAAATTCTCCAAAAGTGGTGCTTTTAATCAATTGGCACCCTGTGATACTGTCTATTAAAGCAAGTTCATTCACGCTTGGCAAGTGCTAAAGCGTACAAACAGCGTCAGCGGTAAGTTTTTCCGATAAATAGGGAAATTTTGTTTAGAAATTAAGCAAGTACAGCGTCTTTAAAAATTTCATAAGGGCTGACATTTGGGACAAAAAACACTTGCCCGACCACCTATTTTGATGTTTTGTAATATCGTGCCACACGTGGGGCAGGGCGTACCTGCTTGTCCATAGACCAGTAAGGTTTGCTGAAAATAGCCTGTTTTGTTGTCCGCCACCTTGAAATCTTTTAGGGTAGAGCCGCCTTGAACGATGGCTTTTTGTAAAATGGCTTTGATGTGGGCGACCAAGCTGTCTAGCTGTTTTTGGTTTAGGCGATTGGCAGGGGTGTTTGGGTGTATGTTTGCCAAAAATAAGCTTTCGGCAGCATAAATATTACCCACGCCCACCACGACTTTTTGATCCATGATGAGCGTTTTGATGGGTTTGGCAAGGCTTTTGGGCTTGTGGTGGATATGGCGATACAAATACGCACCTGTAAACTCATCATCAAGCGGTTCTATGCCAAGCTGTGATAAATATTTGTCCGCCATGCTGTCTTTGTTGTCTATAAAAGCGTCATTGCTCGCCCAGACCACCATGCCAAAGCGTCTAGGATCGTGATAGCATAGCAAAGTGGCACTGTCCAAGCCGCCAAACTTAAAAATGATGTGATCGTGCTTATCACGTTCATGGCTGTCATCGTATTGCAGCAGGCTGCCCGACATACCTAGGTGTACCAATAAGGTTTTTTGGGTGCGGTCTGTGGGGTGGTAAAAATCAAGCAATAAATACTTGGCACGGCGAACAACAGACTGTAGCACAAAGCCTGCCAGTGTGTCCAAATCACGGGCGATGGGCTCACGCAAATTAGGGCGATACGTCTGTACACTGATGACGCTTTGACCCACCAAAGGTAACAGACTGGTTTTGGTGGTTTCTACTTCGGGCAATTCGGGCATGACGGTCTCATTTTGATGATAAATTAATAACCACTTAAGCAAACAGCTAAGCAGACAGCGGATTGTAAACTGCTAAAATCAAGCGCTACGTCTGGCGTGTATGACCGCAGGTTGCTGCTCTATCTTGCCAAGTAGCCGAGACAAATGCGCAATGCCTGCCACTTCCACAAAAAACTTCATGCGGCAGACACTGTCATCATTAAACAGCGTCTCTGCACGGTGGATATTGACTTTTTCTTTGTCCAGCAAATTGACCAAATCTTTGAGCAGTCCATTGGTGGGTGTGGCTTCTACCAAGATACTCACGGGCTGATACCGCCCAAATTCTTCTTGCCAAGACGCTTTAACCAAGCGGTCGGGCTCTTTTTGGCATAGGCGAATGAATTCAGGGCAAGACGATTTGTGTATGCTTACCCCTTGTGATAAGGTGATGAACCCGCCGATGGGCTCGCCGTGCACGGGGTTGCAGCACTTTGCCAAAGAAATGACCACGTTGTCTAAGCCGTCTAGATCAATTTTGTATTTGTTGGGGCGGATGGGGGTTTTGATTTCAATGGTGGTTGGGGCGGGCGTGTCAGTGCTAAGCTGTACTTTGTCGGCAAGCTTGGCAACGATTTGTGTAACGCCGATTTCGCCCATGCTGATGGCAAGATACAAATCATCTTCGCTGCGCTGCCCCAGTTCTTGACACAGTTTGGGCAGGTTAAACTGTCCTGTGGTGAGTGACAAGCGTTCTAATTCACGCAATAGTAAGCCCTTGCCTGTTTCTATGTTTTTATCACGGTCTATTTTGTTAAACCATTGGCGAAGTTTGGATTTGGCTCGGTTGGTGGTGATGTATCCTAAAGACGCCACAAGCCAATCTCGGTTGGGCTCTCGGCTGGCTTTGGTGATGATCTCTACTTGGTCGCCTGTTTTGGGCTGAAAAGTTAAGGGGACATAACGCCCATTGACCTTAGCGCCTTGAGCTTGGTTGCCGATCTGTGTGTGTACATAATAAGCAAAATCCAACACCGTCGCCCCTTTGGGCAGTTCGGTAATATCACCATCTCGGCTAAAGACATAGATACGTTCTAAGTTTTCAAGATCGATGTCTTCTTCGGTGTCGCTTTTGTCGTTGGCAAGGAGCTGACGTAGGGAGCTGATTTTTTGGGTGAGATAATCGTCTTGTTTGCCTTTGAGACCTTCTTTGTAATTGACGTGAGCGGCTTTGCCAAGTTCGGCTTCAAAGTGCATGTCAAAGGTGCGAATTTGGATCTCAAGGGTGCGACCGCTGGCGATGACGACCGTGTGTAGCGACTTATAGCCGTTGGGTTTGGGGTTGGTGATGTAGTCGTCAAACTGTTCAGGAACGTGCCGCCACAGCCCATGCACAATGCCAAGTGTGTGATAGCATTCGGCGTTGGTATTGACCAATACCCGTAAGGCTCTGATGTCATAAAGTTGGTCAAAGGACAGATTTTTCTTTTTCATCTTGCGCCAGATGGAATAGATGTGTTTGACCCGTCCTGAGACTTCGCCTTGTATGTTGTTTTTGGCAAGTTCTGTTTTTAGTTGTTCTTGCACATCTTGGATATATTGTTCTCTTTCGCTGCGTTTTTCGGACAACAAGCTGGCGATTTGTTTGTATTCGTCGGGGGCAAGATAACGAAACGCCAAATCTTCCAATTCCCATTTCAGTTGGGCGATGGATAAGCGGTGAGCCAGTGGGGCATAAATGGTCATCACTTCCCTTGCCACTCGTTTTTGGCGGTCAGGTGGAGCAAATGACAATTCACGCATGGCAAAGGTACGCTCGGCAAGCTTAATCAGCACCACTCGCACGTCATTGGTGGTACTGATGAGCATACTATAAATGGTGGACAGTTGTTCTCTTTGATTATTTTCAAAATAATCTTCTAAGCGTTTGTTGCCTTCGATGGCTTCAGAAAGTCGCCCCATCGCCAACGTGTCCGCCACTAAATGAGCGATGTCTTCACCAAAATGATGTTTGATGCTGTCAAGACTGACCAGCTCCCGTCTGGCGGTGCGATAGAGCATGGCAGCCACAAGCGTGTGTTCGTCTTGGAACAGATACGCCAAAATGTCCGCCATGCCAATGCCGGTGATGTATGCCCCTGAACGCACGGCGTGGGCTTTGTTGTTTTGGGCTTTGACAAAATCGCAGGCTTTGGTAAGTAGGGGAAGTTCGTCTTTGCCGATACGTTGCGCCATGTTTTTAAGCCATGTGTTTATGTCAATGTCGTCTTGGCTTAGGCTGGCGGGAATGGTTTGGCTGTTGGAGTGGTCAAGGGCAGTGCAAAGCTTGTGGGTCTTAAGCTGCGACCGAATGTCTGGATGTAGCTCTTGGGCTATCAAGCTGGCGGCAAAACTGGCACTGTCGGTTTTGCTGTCGCTACCGCCGATTAAAGGCAGACTTTCTCTGATTTGTACCACGATGATTCCTTATTGTGGAGATGCTTGCTGTTTGTGGCATTGTAACAACAAAATGTCCAAAACCCAAGCAATGAAACCTTTTAACAAAATTTTAATAATCTTTTAATAAAAGTAGCAAAAATTAAGCCAAACTGTGTTACAATGGCTTTTTTATTTCTTGCTTTGATGACATCGCTCCTTTGCTTGGTTATTTTTTGAGTTATTTTTGACCAAGCTGTTTGTAAAAGTTCTACTTTAAAAAGTTTTCCTTATTAACTGTTGCGATGATTTTGCTTTGTTTAAACAACAAATAGCAACAGCAATTCCCGACAAAATACATTAAATCTAGCCAATTTGATCTGATGGTCAAAAGGGGTATGATTTTTTGTTCATCTAAGTTCTTAGGGAGCTTTGGAAATCGTGATTTATGACATTACAAACAACCACACAAACTGCGTCTGCATTAACTTTTAGTGATTTGTCACTAAATACCCCCTTACTAAAAGCCCTAACCAAAAGCGGCTACACCACCCCCACCCCCATTCAGGCGCAAGCCATTCCTTTGGCACTGGCAGGCAGTGATTTATTGCTTTCGGCGCAAACAGGCTCGGGCAAGACCGCAAGTTTTGTGTTACCGATTTTGCACAAACTTAGTCAAAAAAACCCTGTGGACAAACACATACAAGCGCTGATTTTGACACCAACTCGTGAACTTGCTTTGCAAGTGTATGACAGCGTGCGCCGTTATGGAGCGAACATTCGTGGCTTGTTTGGTGTGGCACTGGTGGGCGGCGCTCCTTATGGTGAGCAAATCCGTGCCCTAAAAAAAGGCGTGCAAATCGTCGTCGCCACCCCTGGTAGACTGCTTGATCACATCAACGATGGGCGGGTGGATTTGTCAAAACTTGAAATGTTGGTGCTTGATGAAGCCGATCGTATGCTTGACATGGGATTTTTGGACGACATCAACGCCATCGCCGAAAAAGCCCCGAGCGCTCGCCAATCCATCTTATCATCTGCCACTTGGGACGGTCCTGTGGGGCGTGTTGCAGAAGCCTTTACAAATAATCCCCAAAAAATCGCCATCAAAGTAGAAACCGCCCACATTGATGAGTCGGTGTATTATTGTGATGATTTTCACCACAAAAACAAACTGCTTTTGACCTTATTAAGTGATGACAATATCAACCAAGCGGTGATTTTTACCGCCACCAAACGCAGCAGCGAACAGCTTGCCGACAGCCTAGAACAAGCAGGGCTTTCTGCCCGTTATTTGCATGGCGATCTGCCACAAGGCAAACGCAATCGTATCATCAAAGACATCAAAAACAACAAATGCAAACTTTTGGTGGCGACCGACGTGGCGGCTCGGGGCATTGATATTTCTGCCATTAGCCATGTGGTCAATTATGACTTGCCAAGACAAGTAGAAGATTATGTCC
>JBHAZZ010000035.1:0-15552 GCA_041781275.1 Moraxella sp. | reverse complement strand
GTGCTGTGCTGTGCTGTGCTGTGCTGTGAATGACTATCATTTAAATGTTGCAAAATGGCTTGAATTTTATCATGTTCAATAGATTTGATATATGCTTCCATAAATTGCCAATCAGGATTACCTTGTTCATCAATGGGTAATCTTAAAATCTCATTATTTAAACGGCTTTGATTACGTTTATAACCAAAATTATATTTTCCACGCACCATATCGGCAATGGTTGTAATAAATAATCCACTATATTCTGTTAAATTTTCATTATAACCTACAGAAATATCTTGTGTTGCAATAAAATCTTCTTTTTTGTAAATAGAATATCCCATTGCACCTTCACCATTTCGGATAAAGGCGATGGCATTACCACGATAAATTAGATTTGGATAAGGTTTTACATAG
The DNA here is from genome assembly GCA_041781275.1 of Moraxella sp. Lineage (GTDB taxonomy): Bacteria > Pseudomonadota > Gammaproteobacteria > Pseudomonadales > Moraxellaceae > Moraxella. The sequence continues at coordinate 15,156 of JBHAZZ010000035.1, read as the reverse complement.
TCCAATACGCCATTATTGCGATTGGTTGCACCAATATAATTGATACCACCATTTTCGCATTTATCTAAATGATTTAATCCTTTTGATGGTTTATTTTCAAAAGAAAAAAGTTCTTCAATTTTAAAATTAGCCCATTTTTTAATATAGGTTTTACCCCCCCCTATTTGATTATTAATTAAACAACCTAATAATTTATTTTGATAATAATCCACGATTTCTTGAATTTTTTCTTGTTCAAGTTGTTTGATATAATCTTCCATAAATTGCCAATCAGGATTGCCTTGATGATTTATAGGTAAAATAATTTTTTCTCGTTTAATTCTCTTATCATTGATTTCACGATTAAAAGAATATTTATCTTTAATTCTTTGAATTTGATTTGCTAAAAAAAGATAAATATATTTATTTGGTTGTTTTAAAATTAGGGCAGTAACATGGTCGCTTGCCACAAACTCATAGTTTTGAAAAAATGTTGAACCAACACTACCGCTATTTGCCAAGGTCAAGCAATGGTTAAATTTGCGTACATTGTCATTATTTGATATAAAGTTATCCACACCATTATTTGCAGATGATGAAGAAATGTACGGGGTTGCACCGCATTTTTGATTTTCTTTTGTTAATCTTTTTCCACGCTGAATTTTTGAGAATATTTCGGAGAAATAAAATTCTTTCCACTCTCTATCTGCTAAACTTAATTTAGTCATCTTTATTTTCTCCCAAGCCAAATAAATAACCACGACCATGTGTAATCATATTTACTTCAAAGGTTAAATAATCGGCAATGGTTTTTTCAAAATCTGCCTGTGTTGGAATTTCATCATTAAAATAATAAAATGAATGTAGCCATTCGTCATCTTCTTCAATGGTCGTTTCTACACAAAACTTTGTGGGTGCAATAATTTCATCACGCCATACATTGAGCAAATGCTCCTTTTTATCTTTGGCAGATTCGGTTTCAATCAAGCCTTTATGCTTTTGTACTTCAAAGCCATCGTCTTCAAAATTGATAAACTTGACCATCTTTTCTTTGTCATGTGGCACACCTGCGGTAAATACAGCAATACAAGGGTTTGTCCCTACACCATAAAACGTATTTTTATTGAGCGTAATCACTCCTTCTAGGGTATGATGTTTTAAAATATTGGCTTTGATGGCTTGCTCTTCTTTGGTTTTGCCTGTCATAGATGATTGCGGAACAATGACAACCACTTTGCCATCAGCCGTAACAGAGTTTAATAAATGTTCGGTAAAGGCAATTTCATATAAATTAGGATTTTGTTTTGAACCTTGAGAATAGGGTGGATTCATCATGCCAATATTGCAACCCTTAAGCTGTAATTGGGCAGGATTTTGTTTTAAAAAATCTTCTTGGTCTAAATTACTTTTACCATCACCACGCAAAATCATATTGGTGGTCGCAATGGTAAACATATACGGCTGTAATTCAATGCCATGTAGTTGGTTTTGGCGAATGCTGTCCGCTTGTTTCTTATTTTTGGCTTTTTGAAGCATATAATGCATTCCTGCAATCAAAAATCCAGCCGTGCCACAACAAGGGTCAAGGATATAATCATCAGCAGATAAATCAACCAATTCACAAAATATTTCGGTAATATGCTTAGGCGTGAGTACAATCCCAAGTGTTTGTCCATCACCGCCTGAATAAGACATAAATTCCCCATAAAACCGTCCTAAATAATCTTCGGCAGATTGGGTGTATTTGATGTTTTGATAAATATGTTTGTATAAAAACTCAGTATAGTGTTTTAGTGGCGTTTTATTTAAGGTTTGATTAATTTCATTAATAATCTTGGTATCTTTAATAACCGAAAATTGATTGAGCAATTTATCTTTTTTGACTTCAGGAGAAACTCTTACTCGTTTTAAATGGTCTTGAATGGCTTTATAAATCTTATCGCCATCGGTAGTAATATCATCACCAATTAAATCATCAATGGAAAAATTTTTATGTTTCATTTCCCCTAAGGCTAATAAAATACCAGAAACTAATAATGGCTTATCTTTATCTTGAATACTACCATAATTACGCAAATCTTCATGAAGTTCTTTGGCGTCTTTTAAGATTTCAGCGGTGGTTTTCTCTTGTGGTGTTTGTTCTTTTAAAATTTCCTTAATATAATAATCATCAATATTTTGTGGATTAAAAGAAATAAAAGTTTCAAGGTCAGTTAATTCTTTATATTCACCACGTTCATTAACAAAAATGGGCGTAATATGATGGCGTTTTTCATCACCTGACACACCAATGGCAATAATCTTTTTGTAGCTACTGTTTTTGCTAAGGTGAATGCCATAATGCAGTGCGCCATTCACGGCATAATTTTTGGTACTCTCGATTTCTTGACAAATCAGATTGTCGTTATTGCGTTTGATGTGTAAATGGACATCTTTTTTATCTTCAATCACAATCAGATAATCATTAATCACACCGACAAATTCAGGCATACCCACATTGCCAGTTTTGGATTTAGATGCGGTTTTTAAGGCATTGTCCAACTCTTCAATAGAGCTTCCTTGTGCGTCAAAATAATCTGCAATCTCTGCTGTTTTAAGTAAATCATAAACCCAAAAATCGGTTGATTTTTCTTTCTTTGCCATAGCTTTTCTCAATATAAAAATAACAACACTCTAATACTTTATGTAAAAGAGTGTTGCGTTTTTTCTTAATTACCCAATCAACTTCTTCAACAGCTCATTGACTTGGGCGGGATTGGCTTTGCCACGGCTGGCTTTCATGACTTGACCAACCAAACCATTAAAGGCTTTTTCTTTTCCGCCTTTATATTCATCTACCATAGTTTGGTTATTTGCCAAAACTTCTTTAATGATGGCTTCAATCGCCCCTGTGTCGGTTTCTTGTTTTAAGCCTTTTTCGGCAATAATTTCATCGGCAGAATGATTGCTTTCCCACAGATAATTAAACACTTCTTTGGCAATTTTACCGCTGATGGTATTATCCAAAATACGAACAATTAATTCTGCCAAACGTTTGGCGCTAATGGGTGATTGATTAATGGTTAATTCGTTTTTATTTAACGCACCTGACAATTCGCCCATTACCCAGTTGGCGCAGATTTTGGCGTGAGATGAACCCACGATAGCAACCACATTTTCAAAATAATCGGACAATTCACGGCTGCCATTTAGCACGTTAGCGTCATAAACAGACTGCCCAAATTCAGTGACAAAACGCTCTTTACGAGTGCTTGGCAGTTCTGGCATATCGGCTTTGACTTTTGCCAAAGTTTCTTTGGAAATCACCACAGGGAGTAAATCAGGGCAGGGGAAATAGCGGTAATCGTTGGCTTCTTCTGTGGTGCGCATGGCACGAGTTTCATCACGCTCGGGGTCGTTTAGGCGGGTGGCTTGCACGACTTTGCCGCCGTCTTCAATCACGTCAATTTGTCGTTCAATTTCTGACTTGATGGCTCGCTCAATAAAGCGAAATGAGTTTAGGTTTTTTAGCTCGCAGCGTGTGCCAAAGGGCGTATTGGGTTTGTGTACAGACACGTTGATGTCGGCACGAAACGAGCCTTCCGCCATAATCGCATCGGATATGCCAAGCCAAGTTACCAGTTCATGAATGGTCTTAACATAAGCGACCGCCTCGCTAACCGAGCGCATATCAGGCTCAGAGACGATTTCAATCAGTGGCGTGCCTGCACGGTTTAAGTCCACGCCTGTCATTTGTGGTACAGCGTCATGTACCGATTTGCCAGCGTCTTCTTCTAAATGCGCACGGGTAATGCCAATGCGTTTGCTGTATTCGTCTTTGCTGCCTGCATTGACGAGAATGTCAATATAGCCTTTGCCGACAATGGGATTTGCCATTTGCGTGGTTTGATAACCCTTGGGCAAATCAGGATAAAAATAGTTTTTGCGGTCAAAGGTATTATACATACCCAGTTCGGCATTAATGCCCAAGCCAAATTTTAAGGCACGCTCAATCACGCCTTCATTTAATACAGGCAGCGCCCCCGGAAAACCCAAATCCACGATGGTGGCTTGAGTGTTGGGTTCAGCGCCAAAGGCGGTGGGCGCATTTGAAAAGATTTTGCTTTGGGTATTTAATTGGCAATGAATTTCAATACCAATCACGACTTCATAGCCGTCAATTAAAGGGGCTTGGTGGGTCATAAGATTTTTTCCTAGATTTTTACATAACTGAAATTAAAAAAATTAAGTGATACTCGCTAAGTGATGAACGCCTTGTGTCTTTGATAACTTTTTGTCAAATGTCCAAAACTCATAATGATTATCCAAGCTATTACAAAAGATTAAATAATCTGAAAAATCAGCATTGGAAGTTCTAAAAAGTGATAAAGCGTGATGATATTGAGCGTGTTTTTCTAAAATAAATACATCGTGCTTGGATAATTTATCCAATACCAATAAAACTTCTGCTTTACTAAACTGATAAGCGCTTTCCAAAACCCAAACCAATTCTATTTGTACAATTTGAGAAATATAGACTTGATTTTTATCGGACAAAAGGTGTCGCACCAATTCAATTTGATGGCTGTTGTCATCTTGAACAAATAAGCGTACCAAAATATTGGTATCTATGGCGATGGTCTTATCATTCATCACTGACCACCACGCATTGCGATGGCTTTATCCATTTCTTCTAGACTGATACTTTTATCGCTTTTGAGCGTACCAAAAAACTCATCAAACGCACCCGCAGATTTTTTTTGAATGGTTTTTTTGTTTAGATAATATTGGATAAATTCAGAGAATAATTGCTCCAAATTATCATCGTTATCAATACCATCTAATACATAATGATATTGATTTTTGCTGGTCGTAATGGTGATTTTTTCCATAGATAAATCCTGATAAAGCAAAGCATTATTTTAAAGTTTATCATTGTTAATCAATTGATTTGGCGACTAAACCATGATAATTTGACCATCATATTGAGCAATTTTTTCATCAACGGTCATCAATATTAAATTTTCGCAATGTGATTGAGCAATCAGCATTCTATCAAAAGGGTCTTTTGTTTAATTTGTGATGATTTTGAATCGCCTAAAGCAAAACATGAGTATCTAACACATAATTCATGAATTATCCTTTAAATACCCATTAAAATCATCAACGTCAATATCATCAAAATCATCAGGCACATCAAAAGGTTCTGCACCGCCTAAGCGATGATAAGCCAAAGGTTTTTCTTTTTGCATTAGATATAAAGTCATCTTCAAAATTAACATGATAGGTTTTATGATTAATTTGAAAAATGGCTTGTTGCATTACTTTGACTCCAAATGATAGAAAGTTGTCAAATCACAAATTTGGACTTGCTAAATGATGATTGCTGGTCTGCTGATAAATATGAGTAGTCGCAAGCAGCTCACTTTCTGCCCAATGTTTACCAATCAATTGCAAGCCCACAGGCAGTCCATTGGCTTGACCAACTGGGTGGCTGATGGCGGGCAGTCCTGCCAAATTCACCCCAATGGTATAAACATCACCCAAATAAATGCTCGCTGGGTCTAAATCTTCGCCCAGTTTATAGGCGGTCGTTGGGGCGGTGGGACTGGCGATGATGTCGCACTTTTCAAAGGCTTTGGCAAAGTCTTGGGCAATCAGACGGCGCACCTTTTGCGCTTTGATATAATAAGCGTCAAAATACCCTGCCGATAGGGCATAAGTCCCCATGATGATACGGCGTTGTACTTCTGCACCAAAGCCTTCAGAGCGTGTGCGGGTGTACAAATCTTGCAAATCTTTGGGGTTTTCACAGCGATACCCAAAACGCACGCCATCAAAGCGAGACAGGTTAGAGCTGGCTTCGGCAGGGGCAAGTAAATAATAAGTCGCCAGCGTGATTTTGGGGTCGGTGATGTCCACTTCTACAATGCTTGCCCCAAGGCTTTCGTAGTGGGCTAGGGCAGCTTTAATGCTATTTTCTACATCAGCGTCTAAACCTTCACCAAAATAAGCTTTGGCAATGCCGATTCTTAAGCCTGCCAACGGTTTTTCTTGGCTTAGTTTGTTTTGGGCGTCTTTGATGGCAGCGATGTAATCAGGCGCATCGGTTTTGATGCTGGTGGCGTCTTTGGGGTCGTAGCCTGACATCGGCTGTAATAGGTATGCACAGTCTAGGGCGGATTTGCCAAACGTGCCTGCTTGGTCAAGGCTTGACGCATAAGCAATCATGCCATAGCGAGACACACGCCCATAGGTGGGCTTGATACCCGTAATCCCACAAAATGAAGCAGGCTGACGAATTGAGCCACCCGTATCAGAGCCTGTCGCCACAGGCACAAAACCTGCCGCCACCGCCGCTGCACTGCCGCCCGACGAACCCCCCGGTACACGCCCCAAATCCCAAGGATTGTGCACTGCGCCATAGTAGGATTTTTCGTTGTCCGAGCCCATGGCAAATTCGTCCATGTTGAGCTTGCCAAGGCTTACCATACCTGCATTTTGGATATTTTCTACGATGGTGGCATTATAAGGCGACACAAAGTTATAAAGCATTTTTGAGCCGCAGGTGGTCAAAACCCCTTGAGTACAAAAAATGTCTTTGTGCGCCATCGGAACGCCAAGCAAAGGACGGCTGTCGCCCTTGGCACGCAAGTCATCGGCAAGTTTGGCTTGCTCACGAGCCAAATCGGCAGTTACGGTAATAAAGCTGTTAATTTCTTTATCAAAACTGTCAATGCGACCCAGCAGATGGTTGGTGAGTTCAAGGCTAGAAAAGTCTTTGCTAGCAAGCCCTGTAATCATCTCTTGCACAGATAAAGTATGTAAATTTGACATAATAAACTACTTAAAAATAATCAATAAAATTTTAAAATCAATAATAAATCATTCAATCACTTGTGGCACAAGATATAAGCCATCAGCAACGCTTGGGGCGACCGATTGGTTGGCGCTGCGGTCAATGTCGGTGGTGGGTACATCTTGGCGCAGGGGCTGACAGCTTTCGTGAATGTTGGCAAGGGGGGCAACGCCATCGGTATTTACTTGGGCAAGTATGTCCATCATGGCAAGAATTTTTTGTAAATTGTCGGCATAATGTTGTGCGGTGCTTTCATCAACGTGCAAACGAGACAGCGTGGCGCAGTTTAGCACGTCTTGGGTGGTTAAAGTGGTCATAAAAATCCTATCATCAATAAAAGACAAAAATAAAAGTCAAGATGGCGTTAATTTTACCACAGTTTGCCTGTGTTTTAAAAAGTTGCCCAGACTGCGTAGTGTCTTATTTTTCCGTATTGATAATTGTTTGTAACTTTGAGTAAATAACAATTTTTGATATGTAAAAATTGTACCCATTTGACAAACTTTCTTGCAAATTCATGATTTTTTTGGTTAATCATCGTGATTTTTTGTGTGCAAATCGGGTATAATTTAGCACAATTTTTTAACCGCTTTGATGTTTGTATAATTTTTGAACAAATTTTGTTGTGATTTTTTGTGAAATTATCGCAAACTTGCCCACTTTTTGCACATTTTTTGGAAAATTCGTCCATGAACTTATTAGGATTTTTATCAACCAACATTGCCATTGACCTAGGTACTGCCAACACTTTGATTTACACCCCTGGTAAGGGTGTTGTGCTTGATGAGCCGACGGTTGTTGCATTACGTAGTAACCGCACCCAAAACCCCACGGTTGCCGCTGTGGGTGTTGATGCCAAACAAATGCTTGGGCGTACTCCAGATAACATCACTGCCATTCGCCCCCTAAAAGACGGGGTAATTGCTGACTTTGAAGTTACCCAAAAAATGCTAAAACACTTCATTCACAAAGTCAAAGCCAAGCGTTTTTTAGCAGATCCTAACGTGGTGGTGTGTGTGCCTTGTAAATCTACTTTGGTAGAGCGCCGTGCCATTCAAGAAGCGGTGCAATCTGCGGGCGCAAACAGTGTGCACTTATTAGAAGAGCCTATGGCGGCGGCAATCGGTGCAGGTTTGCCTGTGCATGACGCCAGTGGTTCTATGGTGGTGGACATCGGCGGCGGTACTACAGAAATTGCGGTCATTGCATTGTCTGGCTGTGTGTATTCAGATTCCATTCGTGTGGGCGGCGATTTGTTTGACGAAGCCATCATCAACTATGTGCGTAAGGCGCATGGCTGTATCATTGGTGAAACCACCGCCGAGCGTATCAAAATGGAAGTAGGTACGGCAGTTTTTGACGAAAAAGACAACCTAGAAGTAGAAGTGCGTGGTCGTAGCATGGCAGAAGGTGTGCCAAAAACCTTTACCGTCAATTCCAAAGAAATCCAAGAAGCTTTGGCAGAGCCTTTGGCGTCCATCGTTACAGGCACCAAAGAAGCCCTAGAGCAAACCCCACCGGAGCTGTCATCAGACATCGCCGAACGTGGCATTGTTTTGACAGGCGGTGGCGCACTGCTGCGTAATTTGGACAAACTGTTGTCTCGTGAAACGGGCTTGCCGGTGTTTGTTGCCGAAGATCCTTTGACTTGCGTCAGTCGTGGCGGCGGCAAAGCCTTGGATTTCATCAATGACAAATCTCTAAACTTAATCTTTGTTTAATTCAATAAGTAGTTGTTTTGTTGAACGGTTAAATTTGGCACAAAACCCGATAAAAGCTTCAAGCGGTGATGTGCCAAATGTTCAACGCACTCTTATTAACGCTTATCCGTTAATGGTGTATTTTAACGGCAAAGTGTGCTAAAACGGGTGGTGTTTACGCACCGTTTTTTCTTTAAATAAAGGTCTGTTTTGGTCTATGTTGCCTAGTATTTTTTCCCAAAAGCCACTTTTTATTCGCATGACCATCGGTTTTTTGGTGGGTGCGTTAATTTTGATGTTGCTTGACAGCAAAAACCCCGAATGGTTTGCGCCTTTGCGTGGTTTTAGTCATGCGTCCATGCAGCCCATTTACCAAGTGTCGGTAGGTCCGTCGTATGCCATGGAGTACGCCCAAGGTTCTTTGCACTCCAAAGAAGCTTTGAGACGTGAAAATATCCGTTTGCAGACGGAGCTGCTACAAGCCCGTGCCAAGCTACAAAGACAGGATTATTTGCTTGCCCAAAATGCCCGACTGAAAGGCATTTTAAGCACCACATTATCCAATCAGCACGATTTGCTTTTGGCACAAGTGATTGGGACGGACAGCAACCCCTTAAAACAAGTGGTGATTTTAAATAAAGGTAAAGATCACGGCATTGAAATTGGACAAACCGTCATAGACGAAAACGGCATTTTAGGACAAATCATCAATGCATACGCCAAAACCAGTCGTTTGCTTTTGATCACCGATGAGCAACAATCAGTGGCGGTGCAAGTGGCTCGTACAGGGCAGCGTGCCATGGTGTCAGGTGGCGGTATGCCTGACAGCTTAAATTTGGACTATATTTTCAAGACCGCTGATGTCAAAGTTGGCGATGAGCTGATTTCTTCAGGGCTTGGCGGACGCATTCCTGCAGGTTATAAAGTAGGAACGGTGTCTAGCATTGATACCACTCGTACGGATAATTTTGCCGACATCAAAGTAACCCCATCGGCGGACTTTTTGCGCAGCAATTATGTGCTGGTATTAAAACCCAAAGACAGCGCAGCACCCACCGTCAATCATGGCGATCGCCCATGAAATCCAAAGCCTTTTTAATTTCGGGTATGATCATCAGCTTTATTGTGGCGTCTACATTGAGCGTTTACCCCTTAAAATACACATTGGCAAGCATTCGCCCTTCGTTTATGGTGATGGTGCTGATTTTTTGGGTGATGTATCGCTCAAACATGATGTCGGTATGGGCGGTGTTTTTGGTTGGCTTGGCGTCAGATTTGTTGCTTGGCACACATTTGGGTTATCAAGCCTTTTGTGCGGTATTGACGGCGTTTGTGCTGCGTGTGATGATGTTATACGCCAAAGAGCTGACGTTGCTGCCGGCGTGGGTGGGTGCAGGTGTGGGTTTGTGCGTATATCAAGGTATGTTGTGGATACTGCACGCTTTGGCGCATGGCGACTTTACTTGGGTGGGTATTGGTTCATTGTTTAGTAGCATATTGTTTTTCCCCGTGGTGTGGGCAATATTGTATTGGATTAATATTCAAGTCAAAGAAAGGGCGTATTAAATGAACATTATTTTGGCATCAACATCGCCAAGACGACAAGAATTATTAAAAAATGCCGGTATTGAATTTGACTTAGTGCCTGTGGCGATAGACGAAAGCGAGCGCCAAGGCGAAAATCCCAACGATTATTTGTTTCGCATGGTTGAACAAAAAGCCGATCATGCTTATCATACTTTAGTCAGTGCTGCCGGTGTCCCAGAACGCTCTTTGATTTTAACTGCCGATACCATTGCGGTCATTGATCAAGAAATTTTGCAAAAACCCATCAACAAAGCCCATGCCTTTGCCATGTGGGAAAAATTGTCAGGGACAACGCACGCCATCAGCACTGCCGTTTGTGCCACGTTAATGGTGCAGGGCGTTATCCAAAAGCAACACGCCATCATTTGTCATACCGAAGTCAAATTCATCACCCTAAGCCATGCCCAAAAAGAGCGGTACTGGGCAACGGGCGAACCCCTAGATAAAGCAGGGGCTTATGCCATTCAAGGTGGGGCGATGTCATGGGTAGAAAGCATTAAAGGCAGTTATACCAATGTTGTGGGTTTGCCCCTTGCTCAGACGGTGGCACTAATCAGCCAGTTTGCCGATGACTCAGCTTTGTATCATTAATCGCTGTGGTCATGCCACACAGTTTGTGGTTAAGCAGTCAGATAAAATATGTCGGCTTTTTACAGAATTTGATCACCGCCCAAGCCTGATAGGTAATGTTTATTTAGGAAAGGTCAGTAGGGTGCTGCCTGACTTGTCTATGGCATTTATTGACATCGGACAGCAACCGCTTGCGGTATTATCTCCCATCAAAGACCTTGAAGTTTATGCAGGTCAGCGACTTTTGGTGCAAGTTACCAAAGGCGCAATCGGCGAAAAAGGGGCAACCGTCAGTACAGACATTGCTCTAAGCAGCGGTTATTTGGTGTATCGCCCGCAGCACAAAACCGCCATCACCGTCTCTTATGCCATCAGCGACAAATCCACCCGCAGTCAGCTAAAACAGCAGCTAAAAGCCCTTTACCAAGAGCTTGCTTTGTCAGGCGCATTAACCGCTCGCACGTTGTCTGTAACAGCAGATGTGCAAACGCTTGCCCATCACGCCAAAGAACTTTCACGCCTTTGGCAAACACTGCTCAGTAGCAAACAAAAAACCACCACAAAAAAACCCATCTGTCTGTATCAAGCTCCATCACCACTGCTATGCACCTTAATGCGTTATCCCAAGGCATTGATTTATACCAACGACCAATCCATTGGCGAAAGTATTAATGCTTATTTAATGCGTTGGCTGCCAAATTTTACCCCTGCGATTTATGATCCAAACATTTGGCAAGCCCAAGAACTGGATAAGGCTTTTTTGACCGCCCTAAACACCAAAGTGGATTTGCCATCAGGTGGCTATTTGTTGATAGAGCACACGCAAGCCATGACCGTGATAGATGTCAATACAGGCTCATCGGTGGCAAGCAAAACAAGCGATGTCATTTATCAAACCAATGTACAAGCAGTCAATGAAATTGCTCATCAGTTGGTCTTACGCAATATTGGTGGGTTGATTGTCATTGATTTGGTAGACATGAAAGACCCAAAACAGCAAGTCGCCATCGTCAACCATCTAAAAAAGGCGTTGGCAAGCGACCCTGCACACACCGCCATCAGCCAGATGGGGGAATTTGGGCTTATCGCCATGACACGCCAAAGACAAGACGACAGCCTGATTCAACAAATGACCCAAATTTGTCCCACTTGTCAAGGTGCAGGGCACACCAAAAATCCCGAGACAGTTGCACTAACCATCATAAAAAAGCTGCTATTATCACCACAAAGCACGGATAATGTTATCATTACCGCTCACCCGACGGTCATTGCGCATTTGCAACATCATGAGCAAGACACACTTCATCAATTATCCAAACAGGCTGCCAAAATGATAAAATTAAGCAGCGATCCCAGTTTTCATATTGAGCATTTTGTAATTAATTTGTCTCCACAATAATCACGAATATTATGTCTTTAAAAGTCAAATAATCTCTTGCTTTGTGGGAAAATTCGTGTATAATATGCGCACTTTCATTGTTTTTGTGTTGCCATCGGTGAAATTTTTAACCAATTTTCCCTGATGTTTGTAAGCAATTTCTTACCGCAACACCACAGCCAAAGCATCGTTTTTGGCACTAATACAGTTAAGTTTCTGTTGCCACTTACCTAAGTCGGCGGACAGAAATTTTATTGTTTGGTGTACTGATGTGGCTAAAAACATCATTGATTTTTATAAATATGACTAAAATCTATCAAAATATAGATTTTAAGTACTTAATTAGGAGCTTGTTGGCATGGCTAACCAGAGAATCCGTATCCGACTAAAATCTTTCGATCATCGTTTGATTGATCAGTCGGCACAAGAGATTGTCGATACTGCAAAGCGTACTGGTGCACAAGTTTGTGGTCCAGTTCCCTTGCCGACTCGTATTGAGCGGTTCAACGTATTGACATCACCACACGTTAATAAAGACGCTCGCGACCAGTACGAAATCCGCACCCACAAACGCATGATTGACATCGTACAACCAACAGACAAAACTGTTGATGCGTTGATGAAGCTAGATCTAGCAGCGGGTGTAGATGTTCAAATCGCCCTAGGCTAATGAACGTCTGGTTTAACTAAACTATTAAAAAGTAAGAGGTCTAAAATGGCGATTGGTCTAGTCGGTAAAAAATGTGGCATGACCCGAATCTTTACTGAAGCAGGTGCATCTATTCCTGTAACAGTGGTTCAAGTTGATGCCAACCGCATCTCGCAAATCAAAACAGTAGAAACCGATGGCTATAACGCAATCCAAGTTACCACTGGTGTGCGTCGTGAAAGTCGTGTAACTGCTGCTCAAAAAGGACACTTTGCCAAAGCTGGCGTTGCTGCTGGTCGTGGCGTTTGGGAGTTCCGTGCTACTGAAGCTGACCTTGAAGGTCGTGAAGTTGGCGCAAGCATTTTGGCAGACTTGTTTACTGTTGGTCAAATTGTTGACGTAACAGGTCAAAGCAAGGGTAAAGGATTTCAAGGCGGTGTAAAACGCCACAACTTCCGCACCCAAGATGCCACTCATGGTAACTCTGTGTCGCATCGTGTACTTGGTTCTACAGGTCAAAACCAAACACCAGGTAAGGTATTTAAAGGCAAAAAAATGCCAGGTCAAATGGGTAACAAACGTGTTACCGTTCAAGGACTTGAGATTGTGTCTGTAGATACTGAAAAAGGCTTACTGGTCATCAAAGGCGCACTTCCAGGTGCCAACGGTGGCGATGTTATCGTCCGTCCGTCAGTTAAAGCCTAGTAAAGGGGATTAAACGTGAATTTAAAAACTGTTACAGGTACGGCGGTTGAATTGTCAGAGACGACTTTTGGTCGTCAGTTCAACGAAGCATTAGTACATCAAGTCGTAACTGCTTACCTAGCTGGTGCTCGTCAAGGTACTCGTGCTCAAAAAACTCGTGGCGAAGTTTCTGGCGGTGGCAAAAAGCCATGGCGTCAAAAGGGCACAGGTCGTGCTCGTGCAGGTTCTATCCGTGGTCCAATCTGGGTCGGTGGTGGACGTGCTTTTGCTGCCAAACCACAAGACTGGTCACAAAAAGTAAACCGCAAAATGTACCGTGGTGCGATGCAATGTATCCTAGCTGAGCTTGTGCGTCAAGATCGTTTGATTTTGGTTGATGACATCACTGTGTCAGCACCAAAAACCAAAGAGCTTATTGCTAAGCTTGCTGAACTAAACGCCCCCCGTGCTTTGATTGTTAGCCACGAAGTTGATGAAAACCTATATTTGTCAGCTCGCAACATTCCCCATGTAAACGTATTGGGTGCTCGTGAAGTTGATCCTGTAAGCCTAGTGTCTTTTGATAAAGTTATCATGACCGTTCAGGCAGCCAAACAATTTGAGGAGACGCTGGCATGAGTAATATTAGATTATATCAAGTGTTAAAAGCACCTGTATTTTCAGAAAAATCCCAACGTTTAGGCGACACACTTGGTGTACAAGTATTCAAAGTAGACAGCAAAGCTACCAAGCGTGAAATCAAACAAGCGGTTGAGCTGATGTTTGAAGGTGTGGAAGTTATCAAAGTAAACACCCTAAACACCAAAGGCAAAACCAAGCGTTTTGGTCGTGTTGTTGGTCGCCGTAGCGACGTTAAAAAAGCGTATGTTACCCTAAAAGCAGGTTCAGACGTACAAATCGGTGCTGGTGAAGAAGTCACTAGTGAAACAGCGAATAACGAATAAGGGATAATACAATGCCTATCGTAAAAGCAAAACCTACATCACCAGGTCGCCGCTTTGTTGAAAAAGTCGTGCATCCACACCTTTATAAAGGTCGTCCTTATGCGCCACTTGTTGAATCAAAAGCTAAGACTGGCGGTCGTAACAATAATGGTCGTATCACTACCCGTCATATCGGTGGTGGACACAAACAACATTATCGTTTAGTTGATTTTAAACGTAATAAAGATGGTATTTTAGCAGTGGTAGAGCGTATTGAATACGATCCAAACCGTACTGCTCATATTGCTTTATTGAAATATGCAGATGGTGAGCGTCGCTACATCATCGCTCCTAAAAAATTGGCAGTAGGCGATCAGGTTCAATCTGGCGAAGGTTCTCCTATCCGTCCAGGTAACTGTTTGCCACTTAAAAATATCCCAGTGGGTACCATTATCCATAACATTGAACTAAAAATCGGCAAAGGTGCACAAATTGCTCGCTCTGCAGGTGCTGCAGTTCAATTATTGGGTCGTGATGGCGCATATGTGATTGTTCGTTTGCGCTCTGGTGAAACTCGTCGCATTCATGCAAACTGTCGCGCGGTCATCGGTGAAGTATCAAACACTGAAAACAACCTAAAATCATTGGGTAAAGCAGGTGCAGCACGCTGGCGTGGTGTTCGTCCAACAGTTCGTGGTACAGCGATGAACCCAATTGATCACCCACACGGTGGTGGTGAAGGGCGTAACTTCGGTAAGCACCCAACCAGCCCATGGGGTCAAAAAGCTAAGGGTCTTAAAACTCGCTCTAATAAGCGCACTGACTCT
>JBHAZZ010000034.1:0-27236 GCA_041781275.1 Moraxella sp. | reverse complement strand
CAGTTTTATCAATAACGCCATATTGATTATCTTTGCTGACAACCGCCACCCCTTCTTCAAAATAAGTAGTATCATCATACTCTAGCGGAATAACCAATTTGCCTGTTTTATCAATAAATCCCCATTTGTCGTCTTTAAAAACATTTGCCAAGCCTTCACTAAAAGTTGAAACCCACCCATAATCCAAGGCAGTGGTTGTCATGGTTATGGTATCAACAAGTAGTTGCTTTTTATCTGTTTTGGCTTTGACTAAACCTTCGCCAAGATTTTCGGCATCATCATATTGTAATGGAATAATGATTTTTCCTGTTTTATCAATAAAGCCCCATTTATCCTCTTTTTTAACTCCTGCCAAATTATTTTCAAAATCCCCTGCATCATCATATTCTAAATTAATCACCACCTTACCTGTTTTATCAATAAATCCCCATTTTTTATTTTGCTCAACCATCGCTAAGCCTTCACTAAAACCACTGGCATAATCATACTGTGGTGGAATGACAAGTTGTCCTGCTTGATTTTCAAAACCGTATTTCCCATTTTCATAAACCGGTACTAACTCTGGAGTTGAGTTATGATTTACGTTATCTGGTTTGCTTGTCGGTGGCTGGTTGGTACACGACGCTTGGGTGAATAAAATACCAGCAAATAACAACGCCATAAAAATAACCTTGTAAACCAACACATTCATCAGTCAATTCCCATCACAAATAAAATAAACATAACAAAAAGTCAGTGGTTTTTCAATGGCTTTATTAACATAAAAAAATTGATTAAATTGGCGATAAGATAAGATTTGGGGTGTACTGATGAATTTTTTTGCATTGATTTGAATCATATGAATAACGCATGAAAGGGTGCAAACCCATAATTGTTAAGTTTTGTTATTGATTGCAAACTTAGGTCGGATTTTGATTACTGTTGGTAAGAAAACACTGTATTTTTGGTGGAATATTTGTTATAAGAAAATATAACCCATCAAAATAAGGAGTAGATCATGAACCCTTATGATCACAACAACTATAGAGAAACGTTTAACCCCTACCAAACACCAATGGCAGAAACCCATGACGATTATGATGAGCAAGGCGATCTGTTGGACACACCCAATCGCTTATCCGTCGCTGATGGCATAGGTTGGGTTGGTGCATCGTGGCAGATTTTTAAGGTCAGACCGCTGCTGTGGATTGGCGTGCTGTTTATTTATGCCATCATCATGATGATACTAAGCATCATTCCTGGGGTTGGTCCATTGATAACGGGGATTTTGGGGGTGATGTTTATGGCGGGCTTTGCTTATTTGGCTTATGGCATTGACGTGGGCGAAGATGTGGGCTTTGGTGATTTGTTTATTGGGCTTAACCAAGCTTTTAAACCCCTGCTTATGCTTTGGGTGTTTCAATTTTTGGCAATGCTTGTGGCGCTGATACCGATGTTTATCAGTGTGTTTATGTTAAGTGGTACGCCAAACGAATTTGAATCTTTTAGCCCCTTGATGATACTTGCCATATTGGTTTCTGCGCTGTTTGTCATTCCTGTGGCGATGGCGACGGTGTTTGCCCCGATATTAGTTTTGTTTCATGAGCTACCTGCGTTAGATGCTCTACATTTGAGCTTTAAAGCCTGTTTGCGCAATATTTTGCCCATGTTGTTATTTAGTATTGTGATGACACTTGTTGCCTTTGTTGCCATGATACCCTTTGGGCTGGGTATGTTGATTGTAGCACCTATGGGCATGATCTCAATATATGTGATGTATAGAGACATTTTAATCGGTTAAATTTGGTTAAATCCCTTGAAAATAAGCCGATATTTTTGTAAAATATAAGTTTTGTGGGGGCAATCTATGTACTGCTCCCTTTCATCATTTTCCCACTTAAGTTGGCTAATAAAAGTAAACTTTCGTGCGCTGTGTCAAAGTTGGTTGATGACAGCGTGGCGATGGGGTCAGACCACTGACGTTTTATTGGTGCTTAAGTTCATTGGATATCATCATGCGTAAAGACATTCACCCAAATTATCGTGAAGTATTGTTCCACGACACCAATGCGGACGTTTATTTTCTAACTCGTTCTACCATCGCCACCAAAACCACCCGTGAGTACGAAGGTCAAGAATACCCTTACTTCCCACTAGATATTTCTAGCGCTTCTCACCCATTTTATACCGGCGAGCAACGCAAAACCGCTAACGAAGGTCGTGTGGCAAGCTTTAATAAGCGTTTTGGTGCATTTGCCAATCGTGGTAAAAAATAAGTCCAATACCGACTTAAAAAAGACAAAACCGCTGTTTTAGGCGGTTTTTTCTTGGCAAAAAAACAAGCCAAATCTTACGATCTGGCTTTTTTGTTTAGGTGATTAAGTCGGGGGACTTGCTGTGCTTTAGGGGTAATTCTTTGGCAAGTTCAAACAGTGCCTTTTGGTACACCCCACGTTTAAAGGGGATAACCTGTCCCAAAGGATACCAGTAACTGACCCACGCCCATTCATCAAACTCAGGAATGGCAGTATCAAAACGAATAAATTTGGTATATTTTTCATCTAAGCGCAACAAAAACCATTTTTGTTTTTGTCCGATACACAGTGGCTCTTGACCGACACGCACATAGCGTTTGGGTAGGCGATAACGCAGCCAATCTCTAGTCATACCAAGTAGCTGAACGTGCTGTGGCAAAAGCCCCACTTCTTCGTACAACTCCCGATACATGGCATCAAGCGGTGTTTCGCCCCGATTGATCCCCCCTTGGGGAAATTGCCAGCTATCACTTTCTATGCGTTTGGCAAGCAAAACCTGCCCTTGTGTATTTGCTAAGATGATACCGACATTGGCACGAAAGCCGTCTGCATCAATCATAATTAGCCTTAATTACTTCATTAATTGTAGAATAAAACCGTTTTTACGGCAATGTTCCTATTAAACCAAACTTTTGTTAAAAAGTATAGTATTATTGACCAAAACGGCAATTTCCATAAAGGCAAAAAATAAATGCCTTGAAATTTTGTAAATAATGCTTATGATAAATTATCAAGACAAATTTTAGGAGTGATTATGAGTGAGATGACTGCCCAAATCCAGTGGCTAAAAAATGACGACATTAATTTTAAAACCACCAGCGGATCGGGTCATGATGTGGTGGTGGACTCCAAACAAACGCTTGGGGCAAGACCGATGGAGCTGATATTGATGGGGCTTGGCGGCTGCGCCAGTTATGACGTGGTGAGCATTTTACAAAAATCTCGCCAAGCCATCAGCGATGTGCGCTGTCAGGTGAGTGCCAAACGTGCGGACGCTGTGCCTGCGGTATTTACCGACATTCATTTACATTTTATTGTGGCGGGCAAGAACATCAAAGAAAGCCAAGTCGCCAAAGCGATCGAATTGTCGGCAACCAAATATTGCTCTGCTTCAAAAATGCTTGCCGATGGTGGCGTTAATATTAGCCATGATTATGAAATTATTGAAACTTTATAAAAAGCGATGACCTATGTCCTTTATCAGTCAATTCCCCAATAATTTAACGTATGTCATTGTGGCGGTAATGGTGGCGTGTTTATTGCCTTATATTTGTGCGGCTTTGGCAAAAATGACTGGGGGCTTTAATGCCAAAACCGATAATGCCAATCCCCGTGTGTTTTTGGCAAATACTCAAGGTATGTCCGCTCGTTTTAATTACGCCCAATTAAACAGTTTTGAGAGTTTACCAATTTTTATTGCGGCAGTATTTATGGCAGCTTACAGCTTTGTACCGCAGCAGATTATTAATGTTTTGGCATGGCTTTATGTGGTGCTACGAATCATTTATATTGCCGCTTATGCGTTAAATTGGCCGTTATTTCGTTCTGTTGTGTGGCTGTTGTCGCTTTTGTGTTGTTTGATGCTGTTTTATTGTTCCTTTATGTTGGTATTTTAAATAAAATTTAGATAAAATATTAAAAAGCTATTGCGGTTTTTTCATAAATTATGTAATATAAACATAATTAAGATTTCAGATTAAGTACAGTTGTTTTATCGCTTGTTGATGATAAAAATCCATCAATGAGCCAATGTCATCTTAAATTAATGAAATGATGTTTAGGAGTAATTTATGTCAGATGTTAATATTGATGGTTTAAGTGTTGAGCAATTAGAAGCACTTGCCAAAGACGCTCAAGCCAAAATCAAAGAAAAGCAAGCTCAAGGTCTAAGAGACGCTTACCTACAATTTAAAGAAATCGCCAAAGCAAATGGTTCTACCATTGAAGAGATTTTAAAAGTGGGCAAACGTTCTTACAAAGAAAGCCGTGTTGCTTATCGTGATCCTGCTAACCCCAAAAATGTTTGGGCAGGTCGTGGACGCAAACCAGCTTGGCTTGAAGCCGCTCTAAAACAAGGTAACAAGCTAGAGCAATATGCGGTATAATATGCCCATCTAGTTAGTGGTATCCCATAAGCCAGATACTTGCGATCTGGCTTATTTTTTGTTAAAAATCAAGATATTGAGTGGTTTTTATGACAAGTGTTAATAAAGTAATCATCGTTGGTAGACTGGGGCAAGACCCTGATGTGCGCCAATTTTCAAACGGCGGTGGCGTAACTCACATCAGTGTGGCAACCAGCGAAAAGTGGACGGACAGAAATACGGGCGAACCCAGAGAGCAAACTGAGTGGCATCGCATTAGCTTATTTAATCGTTTGGGTGAAATCGCTGCCCAATACCTGCGTAAGGGTGCACTGGTATATATAGAAGGCAGTTTGCACACCAGAAAATACACCGATCAGCAAGGCGTAGAGCGTTTTGCGGTGGAAATTCGTGCCAGTGAAATGCGTATGTTGGGCTCAGCCAATAATAACCAAGGCAACTGGGGCGGTCAAAATCAAGGCGGTAGCTTCGGCGGTCAAGCAAATGGCGGCTACAATCACCAAAACGGTGGCTATAACAACCAAAATGGCGGCTACAATAACCAAAGTCATGGTGGCGGTTTTGACACCCAACCGATGGCAAATAACTATCAAGGCGGTCAAGCAGGACATAAAGGCAATACTCAGCCCAGAAATACCCAAGGTGGTGGCAATATCAATGCCAATCAGTCTTATGCAGGACAAACTCGCCAAAACCAAAGTCCAGACACATCGGGCGCACCAACAGGCGTAGAAAATAACCCCTTTATCAATAATCAACCCAACAAAATGCACAATATGCAAGCCAAAGCTGCCAGTATACAAGATGACGATATGCCGTTTTAGGATTAAGTTTATTTTTGGTGTATTGAACCTTGTTTGGTCATCTGTTAGAATGAAGTGTTTTAAGTCCCTATTTGTAAACTCATTTGATGTTAGCAAATAAGGAAAAAAGTTTGGGATAAATTAGGAAAATTTATGAAACGAGTGGTTATTACGGGAGCGGGCATTGTCTCTTGTATTGGTAATGATTTGCAGACGGTCAAAGATGCTTTGCAATCAGGCAAATCAGGCATTGTCTTTAATCAAACTTATGCCGATAAGGGATTTAAATCACACGTATCAGGCAGCATTGATCAAAGCACATTAGATGTCAGCGCCATCGATCGCAAACTAAAACGCTTTATGAGCGATGCCAGTTTGTATGCGTATTTGAGCACCTTACAAGCCTTAGAGCAAGCAGGACTATCACAAGCGGACATTGAAGGTAATACCCGTGTGGCGGTGGTGGCAGGATCGGGCGGTGCTTCTACCGCTGATGTGGTAACAGCAGTGGACAACATGAAAGCCAAAGGGCTTCGTGGTGTGGGTGCGATGACCGTCCCAAAAATCATGAGCAGTACCGTTTCGGCAACTTTAGCCACAGGCTTTAAAATTAAAGGCATTAGCTATTCGGTGTCTAGTGCGTGCGCCACATCAATTCACTGCGTTGGTCATGCCGCTGAGCTTATTGCCTTGGGTAAGGCAGACATCGTACTGGCAGGCGGCGGCGAAGCTGAAGACTGGACACAGTCTTGTATGTTTGATGCCATGGGGGCGATGAGTACCCAATATAACGACACCCCACAAACGGCAAGTCGTCCTTATGACAGTACCCGAGACGGTTTTGTGATTGCAGGCGGTGGGGCGATGTTGGTGGTAGAAAGTCTTGAGTCGGCGCAGGCTCGTGGCGCTACCATTTTGGCAGAAATTGTGGGTTATGGGGCAACGTCTGATGGCGCTGAAATGGTCGCACCCAGTGGCGAAGGGGCGGTGCGCTGTATGCAGCTTGCTTTGGCAGAAGCAGGGCTGACATCGGTGGATTATGTCAACAGTCATGGCACCAGTACGCCACTGGGGGATATTACCGAACTTAATGCCATCGCCCAAGTGTTTGGTGGCGTGGACAAAACTCCACCCATCAGTTCCACCAAGTCCATGACAGGGCACAGTTTGGGTGCGGTAGGCGCTCAAGAGCTGATTTATTGTCTTTTGATGATGAATCATGATTTCATCGCCCCAAGCATTAACATTACCACCATGGACGATGGCGCAAAAGATTTTGATATTGTTACCAAAACTCGCAGTGCCAAACTTGACACCATCATGACCAACAGTTTTGGTTTTGGTGGCACAAATGCCGCCTTGATCATCAAAAAGTACACGGCATAAAACACAGTGCATAAAACGTATTGATGAAGCCATACACATAAATTAAATTTGTCGGCTTAACCCACTGGCTTATTTCCTACTAACTTGACTGTTGGGTTTGCTGACGTTTGTGTGTTATGGCGTTTGGGCGGTTTTTGACCAACATAAAAAAGGCGATGAATTTGAATTTCACCGCCTTTTTTTTGATGATGGGCTATGGGTTAGTTGTCAGACTCATTAAAGTCATCATAATCCACTTCGTAGCCTTGATCTTCATCTTGGTAGCTACTTCTGCCATCGCAATCAAGGTATTGACGCCATACCCAGCCTTTATTGCGTACGCCTTTATTGTAGCGTTTGGCTTCTTGGGCTGATAGGGGCTCGCCTTTCCAAGAAACATAAACCCATTTTTTGTTTTTGCTGTACTGAAGAATATTGACACTTAGGTCATCGGGCAGTGAGCCAATGATTGTGCCGTTGGGGGCACTACGAACATTGAGTGAAGTTGGTGATGGGTCATCAACCACACAAACCTGAGCTTGAGCCACACCTGCCATACCGACCAGTGCCAAACCAAGCGCTAAAGATTTCAAAGTTTTCATAGGCTTTCTCCTAGACCTTGGGAATAACTTTCTAATTACATTGTATGACAACCACATTTATTTTGCAAGGAAAAATACAGTACAAAAATTTAATAAAAATTGGTGTATAATGAATGATTTTCATCTTTATAGTTGATTAATTATTATGCAATTTTTGACCGTTTCTTGTGCTTTTTTGACCCAATTTTCACCCACTCAGTTTACTGCTTTATTGGCTCAATGGACGACTTGCCAAAAGCTGCCTTTATATCCTGTATGGCTACATAATGATGGTAATGATGTGATTGGTTTTTTGCCAAAAACAACTTTTTGTTTGTCCATAAGTGAACAAATAAACATAACTCATCGTGTTATGGAAGATGCGTTTTGTTATACCACCCAAAATCAGCAATCATCATTGAATGATTTTATACAAATGCTCATTCAATACGGTGATAGCCATCGCAAAGATTACATACATTCACAAAAAAATTTTTATGATGGTTTGATTGGTTTTGTCAGTTATGACAGCTGTGCCAATTCAATGATGAATCATCATGACAATAATGAAAAGATTGGCAGTTTTTTTGGGCATTATGACGTTTATTTGACTTGCCAAAAGACGGACATTGACCATCAGTGGCAATTAACTGCCACCACCGAAGAAGCCAAATCAGCAATAAACACCATCATATCTTTATTAAAAAACATCGTTCATCAGCCCCAACTTTTTGTCAGTAAGCCATTGATATTGTCCGCATTATGGCAAGAAAAGGAGTATCAAACCGCTTTTGAAAAAACTCAACAATATTTACACGCTGGCGATTGTTATCAAATTAACTTAACTCAATGCTGGCAAGGCAATTTGGATAAAGACAGCCTGTTGGCGAAATATTTGCCCATATTACATCAAACCACCAAAGCGCCTTTTGCAGGATATTTAAAAGTGGGGGAATTTGAATTATTAAGCTGTTCGCCTGAATTGTTTTTTACGTTTTATAAAAATGATAAAAATGACATTGCCATCATTACCAAGCCCATTAAAGGCACCAGACCTAGAAGTCAAAACAGCACCCAAGATTTGATGAATAAAAACGAATTAAAACACAGCCAAAAAGACAAAGCAGAAAATGTCATGATTGTGGATTTGTTGCGTAATGATTTGGGTAAATATGCCCATACTGGATCAGTGTCTGTGCCAAAGCTGTTTGATATTGAAAGTTTTAGCAATGTGCACCACATGGTCAGCACCATCAGCGCCACTTTAAAAGACGATGTGCACCCTTTGATGGTGTTGTTTGGCAGTTTGCCTGCGGGCTCTATCACGGGTGCGCCCAAAAAACGTGCCATAGAAATCATCAAAGAATTGGAAGTTCAAGAGCGGGGGGCATATTGTGGCACGCTTGGGTTTATGAATTTTGATGGCACGGGGCAATTTAATGTCTTGATTCGCACCTTACAAGCCCAAAAAGATACCGTCAGTCTGTGGGCGGGCGGTGGCATTACGGTGTCGTCTGTATGTCAGGCAGAATATCAAGAATGTTTTGATAAAGTTGGCGTGATTTTATCCATTTTGGCAGGAAAATTGCAAAATTAAAAAATAGGTACAGCCGATGACACAAAAGGGCGTGTGAGCAATTTGCAGTTACAGCGTTTGATGGTTAATGAATGAACAGTTGATGATGGCTACTTAAGGCGATCGGCGTTGTTGATTGATTAATTTTTATACAAAAGCAAACGAGCTGTTTTTTATGGTAAGTTTTAGCGATAGACTGCCGTCAGTGCAAACTCTTGGCTTTGTTGCGCCCTAGTACGCTGTATGTTTTTTTGTTATAATGGGAATTTTTGGGCGAAAGCTGCTCAAAATAAAGACAATTTATATAAATTCAGGTTGGTATTTAAGAAAGGTTTGGGCAAATAAACCTAACCCTTCCTAAATCCTGCTTTTAAAGTTAAATATGGGCAAATCGCTCAAGTTTTTGGAAAGAATCATGGTCGCAATCACTTTACCCGATGGCAGTATTAGACAATTTGATGGCGCTACCACCATCATGCAAATCGCCCAAAATATTGGTGCAGGACTGGCAAAAGCAACGGTAGCAGGGCGTGTTAATGGCAAACTGGTTGATGCGTGCGACCCCATCACCGAAGACGCTCACATTCAAATCATCACCCCAAAAGACACCGAAGGCGTGGAAATCATTCGCCACTCGTGCGCTCATTTGCTCGGTCATGCCGTCAAACAGCTATATCCTGATGTCAAAATGGTCATCGGTCCTGTGATTGATGAAGGCTTTTATTATGACATTTATAGCGAAAAGCCTTTTACGCCCGAAGACATGAAAGCTATTGAAGCTCGCATGGTTGAGCTTATCAATCAAGATTATGATGTCATCAAAAAAATGACCCCCAGAGATGAAGTCATTGAAATTTTTAAAGCTCGTGGCGAAGACTACAAACTGCGCCTGATTGATGATATGCCCAACGAAACCGCCATGGGGCTATATTATCACCAAGAATATATTGATATGTGCCGTGGTCCGCACGTGCCAAATACTCGCTTTTTAAAGGCATTTCAACTGACCAAAATCAGCGGCGCTTATTGGCGTGGCGATGCCAAAAACGAACAATTACAGCGCATTTATGGCACGGCTTGGGCGGACAAAAAAGAACTCAAAGCCTACATCGCTCGCATTGAAGAAGCCGAAAAGCGTGATCATCGCAAAATTGGTAAGGCGCTGGATTTGTTCCATTTGCAAGAGCAAGCCCCTGGTATGGTGTTTTGGCACCCCAATGGCTGGACAATTTGGCAAGTGCTTGAGCAATATATGCGCAAAGTGCAACAAGACAATGGCTATCTTGAAATCAAAACCCCACAAATCGTGGACAGAAGTCTGTGGGAAAAATCAGGGCATTGGGAAAACTATGCCGAAAATATGTTCACCACTGCCAGCGAAAGCCGTGATTATGCCATCAAACCGATGAACTGTCCGTGCCATGTGCAGGTATTCAATCAAGGACTAAAATCGTACCGTGATTTGCCGCTGCGTTTGGCGGAATTTGGTTCGTGCCACCGTAACGAACCGTCAGGCTCATTGCATGGCATCATGCGAGTGCGTGGTTTTACCCAAGACGACGCTCACATTTTTTGTAGCAATGCCCAAATCAAAGATGAAGCGGCTGCCTTTATTAAGCTGACCCTTGATGTCTATAAAGATTTTGGGTTTGATGATGTGGTAATGAAGCTTTCTACCCGCCCTGAAAAGCGTGTTGGCGCTGACGAGCTGTGGGACGCTGCCGAAAAAGGCTTGGCGGACGCTTTGGACGCTGCGGGACTAAAATGGGAACTGCAAGAAGGCGAAGGCGCATTTTATGGTCCAAAAATTGAATTTAGCCTAAAAGACTGCTTGGGGCGTATGTGGCAATGTGGCACGTTACAGCTTGATTTTAACTTGCCTGAGCGACTGGACGCTGATTTTATCAACGAAGCGGGCGAACGTGAACGCCCTGTGATGTTGCACCGTGCCATTTTGGGTTCGTTTGAGCGCTTTATTGGTATGCTGATTGAGCATTATGCAGGTTGGTTCCCGGCATGGCTTGCCCCGCAACAAGCGGTGGTCATGAACATCACCGACAAACAAGCCAACTACTGCCAAGACGTGGTTGCCAAGCTAAAAGCCCATAATTTCCGTGCCTTTAGTGATTTGCGTAACGAAAAAATCGGCTTTAAAATCCGTGAACGTACCCTTGAGCGTGTGCCATTTATGCTGGTGGTGGGCGACAAAGAAATGGAAGACGGCACGGTCAATGTGCGTACCCGTGAAGGGGCGAATTTGGGCAGTATGTCGCTTAATGACTTTATCAAAGTGTTAAATGGGGCGATTGAGAGGAAAGGTCGGGTTGAAATAACGACCGAAAAATAACCGATCACTCTGCAATAACAGCCCATTTGTTTTTTAACAGATGGGTTTTTTTGATGATGTTGTGTTATGATAAATTTCTTAAATCATATTTATCTTGGAGAAAGTCCATGAAAACATTAAAAATTCTTGCTACTTGTGCATTGCTGCTAATCGGTGGACAAAGTTTTGCCAAACAAACCACAACACCGATTGTGTTTGCCAAAGGAAGTGATTGCAGCTTGTTTGATGGTGATGTGCTGGGCAGAAACTTTACGCTCAATCTTAATGCCAATCAAGATTTGGTGATACAAGTGTACGCTTTTAAGCCTGTTTATCCATCAGTAAAGGATCCAAAAGGTAAATTGTTGGACAATACGGGATCAGAAAATTTTGTGTATCGCACAAAAGCCAAAGGCAAATACAGCGTTACTTTTGCAGCAGAAGATGAAAGCTATCCTTATGCAGAAGTAAAATTTTGTGCTTATTAATTTTATTGAATATAAAAATCCATTCAAAAATTTGAGTGGATTTTTATTAAAATCAATGATTATTGGTGATAAATATGGCGATGATGTTGCAACTGGCGTTAAATTAATGACCAAACCAAATGGCGACCATATAGAGCAGCATACATTAATAAACAATGCCTTATTTAAACAAAACTATGTGGATTATTTGGTCAGATTATATCAGCAATATTTAAGCGGTCAAACAGCGGCATTAAAAGCAATGATTGTCAAACTTTCTGACTTAAAAAGCAACTTAAATCATCAAAGATTGGGCGTAAAAAGTATTGATGAATTAAATCAAAAGCAACTGAATGATTTATTGAAATATCATACCGCTTATCGGTTATTAGAAAGTATTGTTTTTGATAAGAAAAATTTAAATATTGATGAATTTAAGGCGTATTTATCTTCTGCGCAATACGTTGATGATGGCGACATAAAAGTGATTGAACAGTCCATTCATCAAATCATTAATATTGGTATAGTGGTCATTGGTGTTAAGGCAATTAAATTAAAGTAGCAAAAACCCATCAATAAGCGCAAATTTCTTTTTGCCAAATGGCTAAAATGGGTTTTATATTCAAAAACCCCTTGAAATCCCCAAAAATCTTAAGTAAAATAGGATAATTTTTACTTTTGGAGTATCCCCCATTAAACCGTCAAACCGTTTAAACATCAACGAAGAAATTCGTGCTAAAGAAGTCCGTCTGGTCAAAGAAGATGGTGAACAATTGGGCGTGGTAGATTTAAAAACTGCCTTAAAAGTCGCTGCCGATGACAACTTGGACTTAGTAGAGCTTGTGCCTGATGCCAAACCGCCTGTATGCAAAATCATGGATTACAAGCGCTATTTGTATGACCAAAAACAAAAAGCCAAGGAAGCCAAAAAGAACCAAAAACAGACGCAAGTAAAAGAAATCAAACTGCGCCCTGGTACTGAAGAAGCTGACTATCAGGTGAAGTTGCGTAAGATTAAAGAATTTTTGGAAGACAAGGACAAAGTAAAAGTCAGTATCCGTTTTCGTGGTCGTGAAATGGCGCACCAAGAAATCGGTAGAGCTCAACTGGAGCGTATCATCGCTGACACCGCCGAAGTCGCCACCGTTGAGCAAGCGCCCAAGGTGGAAGGTCGCCAAATGGGTATGCTGCTTGGGCCTGCCAAGAAAAAATAAACCATCTAAAATCCCAAGTCTGACGATTTGGGATTTTTTTATGATGTGTTGTTTGTGATGTGTTAAGTGGGCGTTACTGCATTTGCGCCTTAAAGCCCCGTTTTTTGTCCATTTGCCAATCTCGTTCTTTGAGCGTGGCACGCTTGTCGTGGAGTTTTTTGCCTTTGGCAAGGGCGATTTCGCATTTGACACGGCTGCCTTTCCAATAACAGGACAAAGGCACGACCGCATAGCCTTTTTGATTGACCATGCCAAACAGTTTGTCAATCTCACGGCGGTGTAGCAACAGTTTACGGGTGCGAATGTTGTCGGGATTGATGTGCGTGGAACTGGTCAAAAGAGGCTGAATGTGTGCCCCAAACAAAAAGGCTTCACCATTTTTAAAAATCACATAAGCGTCAGTGATTGCCATTTTGCCGGCACGAATGGATTTGACTTCCCAACCTTCTAATGCAAGCCCTGCTTCAAAGGTATTTTCAATAAAATATTCGTGGCGGGCTTTTTTGTTGGCACAAATTTGATTATTGGGTTTTTTTGCCATAAGTTTTTCCAAAATAAAAATAAATTGTCAAGATATTAACGATTATAAGTCATTCATCAGCCAAAAACAAATTTGCCTTTGTGGATAAACCTTGTTAAGATGAGATTTTTGATCGGAACTTATGCCATGTTGCAAAGTTTACCCACTTTAGAAACCTTATTAAATCATCGCTCCATTCGTAAATTCACTGGCGAGCCCATCAGCGCCGAAATGCTTACCGCCATTTTGGAAGCGGGCAGAGCGGTTTCTACGTCCAGTTTTTTGCAGGCGACCAGCATTGTGCGTGTGGTGGATAGCGCCAAACGTACCGCTTTTCGCCAGATTTCTTGTGATATGACCGCCGATGAATATGCCGCCGCTTTGGCTGAAGGCAAGCGTTTGGGGCATGGTTATGTAGAAAGCTGCGCAGAATATTTGGTGTTTTGTATGGACGCACACCGTCATCATCAGCTTGCCGACGTACAAACCGATTGGGCGGAAGTGGCTTTGATTGGGGCGATTGATGCGGCGCTTATGGCGCAAAATGTCCTAGCGGCGGCAGAAAGTTTGGGGCTTGGTGGGGTGTATATTGGTTCACTTCGTAATGACATTGCCCGTGCAAGTGAGCTGCTGAACCTGCCCAAACACGTTGTGCCACTGTTTGGATTGTGCCTTGGACACCCTGACATGACCGCCAAAATCAACCAATCACAGCGCCCACGCTTGCCTTTGGAAGTGTTGGTTTCTACCGATAGTTATCAAGTTGCCAGTGATACGGCGCTTACGGCGTACAATGAAGTGGTGCGTGAATATTATCAAGGGCGTGGTTTGGATTTGGATTGGAAAGCGCAAATCGCCAATACGTTTGGTTCGGACGTGCGTCCATTCATGCTTGAATACTTGCAAAGCCAAGGGTTTTTGAAGCGTTAATTGGATAAACCAATAAGCAAAAAAGATTTGCTGCGTGCCAAAATGCGTATGCATCACATCGCTCAATGAATTTTTGATATAAAAAGCAAGACTGATTTTGACTAAAAGTTGGTCTTGTTTTTTGTACCAAAATTTGGCTTGATAACTTGATAAACCGTTGAGTTTTGTGTGCAGCGTGGGCTTGGTTTTGTTATGAATGTGGGCTAAATCTTTTTATTGGGTGGCATTTGCCAAAGCCAGATATTTTTGATGTAAAACAGTAAGCTGCTGATAAAGTGTGTCTGGACTGCCTGAATTGTCCGCCACGTCATCGGCAAGGCTTAGGCGCTGCTGTCGGGGGATTTGTTTGTCTATGATGGCTTGAATGTCTTGGGGCGTTTGTCCGTCTCGGCGACTGGCTCGCTGTCGTTGCAAATCAGGCGGTACGTCCACCACCAAAATTCGGTCGCAAAAGGCGGTCAAACCTTTGTCTTCGCCTTGAATGCTTTCTAGCAGTAGTGGGGCGGATAAGATGGCGTAGGGGCTTTTGGCGTGGTCTAGCTCATTTTTTATGCGACTGCGAATGGCAGGGTGCATGATGGCGTTTAGTTTGGCAAGCTCACTGGGATTGGCAAAGACGTGCTGACGCAAAGCACTGCGATCAAGTTTGCCTTCACAAACCACCCACGACCCAAAGGCATCTTGTAAGATAGCCAATAAAGGCGAGCCTTCGGCGGTGATGGCGTGGCTAATCACGTCAGCGTCTATGACATCAATGCCTTGGCGAGCAAACCAATCACTCGCCAATGTTTTGCCACTGCCGATACCGCCAGTTAAGCCGATGATGGGGCGAAAAGTCATGTTGATTAGGGTTTGGCGGCGATGACCATGACTTCTACCAGCCAGTTGGGATTGACCAAGTTGGCTTGAATGGTCGCTCGTGCAGGGGGTGTGATGTCTGCCACCCAATCACTCCAAACGGCATTAAATGCAGGAAAATCTGCCAAATCTTTGATGAATACTTGTGCCGACAGCATACGAGATTTGTCCGTGCCTGCCAATGCAAGCATTTTGTCAATGTTGGCAAGCACTTGCGTGGTTTGTCCTTTGATGTCTAGGCTGTCATCATCGGCGACTTGTCCTGCCAAATAGACAGTGTTGTTATGTACACTGACTTCGCTTAATGTGGCGGTGCTGTTAAAATATTGAATGTCGCTCATAAAACTTCCTTTGATTGAAAATATAAATAAATGGTTAAATCAATCAACGATATCTGTCCAGTGCCAGACCTTCGGTGTTGATGTCGGGGGTTTTTCCTGTGATGATGTCGCTGATGAGTTTGCCCGAGCCGCACGCCATTGTCCAGCCCAGTGTGCCATGTCCTGCATTGATAAACAGATTGCTTAGGGGGCTTTTGCCGATGATGGGTGTGCTGTCGGGAGTCATGGGTCTTAGCCCTGTCCAAAAGGTCGCCCGACTGACATCGCCCCCTGTAAATAGGCTATTGACCACCATTTCTAGTGTGGCACGGCGAGCAGGATTTAAGGATAAATCAAAGCCCGACAGCTCTGCCATACCACCGACACGAATACGGTCATTAAAGCGGGTGATGGCAACTTTGTAAGTTTCGTCCAGTACGGTAGAAACAGGCGCTTTATTTTCATCAACAATGGGTACGGTCAAAGAATAGCCTTTGACAGGATAAATGGGTAAATCCAGCCCTAATTGTTTGCCAAGCAAGCGAGAATAACTGCCACACGCCAACACATAAGCGTCTGCGGTCAGCGTTTGTCCGCCTGTAACTACGCCTGTGATTTGTCGTCCATCGTGAGTAATGTGGCTGATTTCTTGATTGAAGCGAAATTTTACGCCAAGCTGTATGGCAAGTTCTTTTAAGGCTTTGGTAAATAAATTACAGTCGCCCGTTTCGTCGTTGGGCAGTCTAAGTCCGCCCGTCAAACCACTGGCATGACCAAGGGCAGGTTCTATTTTGGCAAGATCTGTTGGGTTGTCGTACAATTCATAGGCAACATTGCACTCTTTGAGCACTTCAATGTCTTTGCCGACAGCGTCTAATTGGGCCTGTGAGCGAAACAGCTGTAACGTACCTAGCGAGCGATGTTCGTAGTTAATGCCGGTGTCGGCACGCAACTGACGCAAACAATCACGACTGTACTCCGAAATACGCATCAGGCGTTCTTTGTTGATGGCGTAGCGTTCGCCGTTGCAGTTGGCGAGCATTTTTAGCATCCATGACACTTGCCACAAGCTGCCGTCTGGACTGATGGCAAGGGGTGCGTGTTTTTGAAACAGCCATTTGATCGCTTTGGTGGGAATGCCAGGGGCTGCCCAAGGGGTGGAATAACCAGGGGAGACTTGTCCTGCATTGCCATGACTGGTTTCTTCGGCAACGTCATTTTGCCGTTCAATGACGGTTACGTCCGCTCCATGTTTTGCCAAATAATAGGCGCTTGCCACACCGATAACGCCACCACCAAGCACTAAAATTTGCATGACTCACCTGCAAAACTCACAAAAAATTACCATCATTATAACCTTAATCCTTATTTTTTGAAACAGACAAGCCATGTTATAATGCGGTAATTTATGGTTGGATAACCCTATGAAAGTGCTAGGTTTAGAAACGTCCTGCGATGAGACGGGACTGGCGATTTATGACAGTGAATTAAATGACGGCAAAGGCGGTGTCTTGGCGCAAGTTTTGTACAGCCAAGTGGAACTGCACGCCACATACGGTGGGGTTGTGCCTGAGCTTGCCAGCCGTGATCACATTCGCAAACTTGTGCCGTTATTTCATGAATTGCTCATCAAAGCAGACATCAAAAAAACAGACATTGACGCTGTCGCCTTTACCAAAGGGCCGGGGCTGATTGGGGCGTTGATGACGGGGGCGCTGTTTGGGCGAACACTGGCCTTTGGGCTTGGCGTGCCTGCCATCGGTGTACATCACATGGAAGGGCATTTGCTTGCCCCTTTGCTTGGTACGGTGGTGGCGTTTCCTTTTGTTTGCCTGTTGGTGTCCGGCGGTCATACCATGCTGGTAAAAGCCCAAAGCGTGGGGCAATATGAGATTTTGGGCGAAAGCATTGACGATGCGGTGGGCGAATGCTTTGACAAGACCGCCAAAATGCTAAACCTGCCTTACCCAGGTGGGCCAAACGTAGAAAAGCTTGCCAAAACAGGCAATCCCAAAGCCTACGAACTGCCACGCCCGATGTTGCACAAGGGATTGGATTTTAGTTTTAGTGGCATGAAAACGGCGGTACATAATCTCATTAAAGACACCAAAAATTCACAAAGCAATCCCCAAATCAGGGCGGACATTTGTGCCAGTTTTCAGTATGCGGTGGTGGATACGTTGGTTAAAAAGTGTACTAAGGCATTACGGCAAGCAGGGCTAAAACGCTTGGTCATTGCAGGCGGGGTGTCTGCCAATCAAACTTTGCGCCATACCTTAGAAGCTGCTTTGCAGACCATAGACGCCCAAGTGTATTATGCCCCGCCAGAGCTGTGTACGGACAATGGGGCGATGATTGCTTATGCAGGGTATTGCCGCCTAAAAGCAGGGCAAAGCGATGGATTGTCTGTACAATGTGTGCCAAGATGGGATATGCAGACGTTGAATTTTTGATGTAAGTTTTGGGCTAGACTGACAAGCCATCAAATCAAAATTGACAAAAAGCATAAAAATTTTTATAATATTAAGCTTGGTTTGATTTTTGACCGAAAGAACAAAAATCTCATCTGATGACTGGTCGCAAGTCATTTTTATTTATTTAATAGGAATTTTTACATGAGTTATACTCTTAATGCCGTTGTGCGTAGCCAAGAGCAGCAGGGCAAAGGTGCGAGCCGCCGCCTGCGTAAAGCCAACTTAGTACCTGCCATCGTGTATGGCAAAGGCGAACCTAAAGCCATCTGCGTAAAATACAATGAGCTTGTGCGTGCGCTAGAAGACGAAGCGTTTTATGGTTCAGTAGTTACGTTGGCGCTAGAAGGCGCAGACGAAAGCGTAACCATCAAAGCATTGCAACGCCACCCCGCCAAAAATACCCCATTACACGTGGATTTTGTGCGTGCCTAATTTGGGCGTTTTGCCAAAAAGCCAATGTGTAACGTTGGCTTTTTTTATTTTATGGGTACGATGGGAATTAATGGGTAAATGTTTTAAACCAGTCTATGTAAGCCAGTTGGACTTATAGATTGGTCGGTTTTGCAATGTGGATTAAGAGCAGACAATGATGAAATTGATAGTAGGGCTTGGTAATGTCGGCGACGCTTACAAAGACACTCGCCATAATGCAGGATTTTGGTTTGTACAAAGTTTGGCGGATAAATTTGGCATTACGCTGACGCACGACAAGAAATTTCATGGTCATTTGGGGCGTGGTACGATTTATGGGGCGGACGTGCGTTTGTTGCTGCCTGATACCTTGATGAATCGTTCGGGGCAGGCGGTAGCACCACTGGTGAATTTTTATCAAATTCGCCCTGAAGAAATTTTGGTGGCGCACGATGAACTGGACATTGGCGCAGGCAGTATCCGCCTAAAAAAGGGCGGCGGTCATGGCGGACATAATGGGCTAAGGGACATTGTGCCACATATTGGCAGTGATTTTTATCGGCTGCGTATTGGGATTGGACACCCTGGTCAGGCTTCAAAGGTCAGTGCTTGGGTGCTGTCTCGCCCCAGTGTGGACGATAAAATTGCCATCGATCGTGCCTTGGCGTGTGGGGTAGATGCGCTAGCGACCTTGATGACAGGCGATGTACAAAAAGCGACCAATCAGATCAATGGGTTTAAATTGCCCAGTGCTTCTTAAATCAAATCTTAAATCAAACCACTGACCACGGCGCTTTGGTATAAACGTTTGGCTCGGCTGCCCGTACCACAAAACACCATGACGGGCTTGGGTAGCTTGTGGATAAGTTTGGCAAAGGCTTGGACGCTGTCTAGGTGCAAGTTATCGCCATCAATGGGCAAGTGCTGATAAGACAGTCCAGAATTTTTGGCACTGTCTGCCAAATCGCAGGCTTTGGGTTGTCCTTGGCATTCGTCATCAAAGCGCAAATTTACCAAGCTTTTATAACCCAAATGAACCAAAGTTGAACATTGACAAGGGTGAATTTGTTTGTATAACGTGATGGCTTCTTGCATGAGTTATTATCCAATGTGTTCAAAGTGATAGTATCTTACAAAAATTTTAGGGCTTGTGCAATTTAGAATAGGCATAATCTTATTCCATAAATTAGAAATTGGTGTTTGTTATTTTATTTATTAGAATAAGTAAATGACCGCCCAAAACTTTGCTGAATACTTGCTCAATCATGAAGCCAGTTTGTTGATAAAACAGCAAAACACATCACAAATGTTCAACACACCCCCACTCATAAATCACGTAAAATAGTATTTGTTTATCTAAAATCATGGCACTAAAAATCACCAGCGACTGCATTAACTGCGACATTTGCGAACCTGAATGCCCCAACGAAGCCATCAGCTATGACAACAAAGTCCAAAAAACCTACGTCATCAACCCTGATTTGTGTACCGAATGTGTGGGCTTTTATGATGAGCCTACCTGCGACAAAGTTTGTCCCATTGATTGTATCATCAAAGACGATGAACGCAGCGAAACGCCTGACGAGCTGCTTGAAAAATACAAACGCATTTGGCAAAAATCCTAAAAAGAGACCATTATGAGCGAACTAACCCTAAAAGAACTCCAAGAACGTGCTAAATATTGGCGACAAGACATACAGTTTCAACAAGACGTACTGGGCAAGCCCTTTGAGTTTTGTACCACTTGGGGGATTTTTAGTCCCGAAAAGTTGGACGAAGGCAGTTTGATGCTGTTAGATCACATTGATTTTAAGGCAGATGATAGGTCTATTGATTTAGGCTGCGGCTATGGCGTACTTGGCATGACGGCGGCTCGAGAATGCCCCAAAGGTGAGCATTGGCTGATTGATAAGGATTTTGTGGCGGTGGAGTATGCCAAGCAAAATTGCCAAAAAAACGGACTGACCAATACGCACGTTCAGCTTTCTAATGGTTTTAATGACGTGGATAAATCCTTGCAGTTTAGCCTTGTGATGAGTAATTTGCCTGCCAAAGTGGGTAAAGAACAGCATTATTTGTATCTTTTGGACGCTTATGAGCGTATGCAAACGGGCGCTCGGTTTTATGTGGTTACCATCAATGGCTTGCGTCAGTTTATGAAACGAGCGTTTACTGAAGTATTTGGCAATGCCGACAAAGTCAAGCAAGGCAAAACCTATACCATCACGATGGCAATCAAAGAATAAAACCAAGATAAATCAAGACAATGGCGTTTTAATCTTATGACACCACGCTCATTGGCGGTTTTGCTGCTACTGTTATCGGCGCTGACTTTGTTTTGGGTTCATGTCGATCATCTGTGTTTTGGCGATGTGGACGATGTCATGTATGTCAGTCAAATGCAAAGTTCTAATGATGATGAGTTGGCGTTTACCATGATTGGGCTTTGGACGATGGTTGTTGGTGGGCTATTGACGTTGATTAGGCATAAACTTAGTGATGTGTGCTTGGTGGTGGGTTATTTGATGGGGGTTTTGGCGTTATTTCATTTGGTTGCCAATGGTAGCGCCATCAAAATGATAATGACATCGATCATCGCTTGCAACAATCATGCTTTGGCAATGTGGCTTGTGCTTTTGGCGCTGAGTTTGGGGCTTTTTGGGCGTTCTTTACAGAGATAACAAGATGATAAAACTTGCGCTGCCTGTCTTAAAAGTGCCGTGGTTTATCAAAAAATACCAACAGCACAAACCGACCATGCGTCCTTTGACCGCAGGGGAGATGGTCATGGCGCAATCAGTATTTGGCAACAAGCTCAATTATCAAACGGTGCGTGTGGTCAATTACCCTTATGTGCCGTGGCAAACGAGCGATATGTTTATTGCGCCCAATGGTTGGATTTTTGTTGGCGATCGCCATTATCGGACGGATTATAGCACCGAAGACGTGCTGTATCAGCAGGTATTTATCCATGAATTGACCCATGTGTTACAACATCAGCAAGGCATTAATGTCCTATGTCGTGGGGCATATTTACAAAGTCTGTATTATTTAAGTTGTAAAAAATACAACCCCTATCTTTATCGCTTTGATTCACATAAAAGTTTTTGGGCGTATAATATAGAGCAGCAAGGCAAAATCGCCGAAGCC
The DNA here is from genome assembly GCA_041781275.1 of Moraxella sp. Classification (GTDB taxonomy): domain Bacteria; phylum Pseudomonadota; class Gammaproteobacteria; order Pseudomonadales; family Moraxellaceae; genus Moraxella. The sequence goes on along the minus strand of JBHAZZ010000034.1, from coordinate 5,842 downwards.
ATTTTTATGGGTAAATTGCCCAACATCATCACCAGTCCCAAAACCCAGCCCCAAACTTAATATGAATTCATCTTTTGACAGTGCAAACGCCACCACACCCCTTGCCGAACGTGTCCGCCCAAAAGCGCTAAGCCAAATCATCGGACAAACTCACCTGTTGGGCGAAAATGCTCCCATCAGTCGCATGGTGGCACAAGGGTTTTTGCCCAGTTTGATTTTGTATGGCGAAGCAGGCATTGGCAAAACCACCATGGCACAACTGTTGGCGCAGGCGGTGGGGCGGCAGTTTGTGGCGCTGTCGGCATTGACACTGACGGTCAAGGAACTTCGGGAGCTGATAGACAATTCAGGCGGTGTTTTTGGTGTGCCTGTGGTGTTTATTGATGAAATTCACCGTTTTAACAAAGCCCAACAAGACGCACTGCTTGGAGCGGTAGAAACTGGCACAATTACCTTGATTGGGGCTACCACCGAAAATCCGTCTTTTAGTGTCAATCACGCTTTATTATCACGCTGTCAAGCCTTTAGATTGGAGCCTTTAAGCGATGATGAAATCGTGCAAGTGCTACAACGGGCGATACATCAAGACAAGCTATTAAAGCCCTTAAATATTCACTTAACCAACCCAAAAACCTTGGCACACTTGGCGGCAGGGGACGCAAGACGGGCGCTAAATTTGCTTGAAATGGCTCTACAAAGCACCACGCCAAGCCCACAAGGCGAGTGGGTGATTGATGACACACTGATTGCCAGTACCGCCCAAACGCTTTTGCCACGCTATGACAAAGATGGTCAAAGGCATTATGACTGTATTTCAGCGATGATAAAATCGGTGCGGGGATCGGACGCTGATGCCGCTTTGTATTGGCTGGCGTGTATGCTCAATGCTGGTGAGCCCCCTGAATTTATCGCTCGGCGTTTGGTGATTTTGGCAAGTGAAGACATCGGGCTTGCCAATCCCAATGCGCTGCTGCTTGCCGATGCTGCTTTGCGTAGCGTACAAAGCATTGGAATGCCTGAAGCTAGGATCATTTTGTCGCAAGTGCTGATTTATTTGGCGACTTCACCCAAATCCAACAGCGCCTACCGTGCCATCAACGATGCGCTTACTTTTGCCAAACAGCATGAGTATCCTGTGCCGCTACACCTAAGAAATGGCGCAACCACATTCATGCAAAAGCAAGGCTACGGACAAGGCTACATTTATCCACACGATTATCCCAACCATTATCACCCCCAAGCTTATTTGCCGTCCCAAATGGCAGGCGTGCGTTTTTATGAATATGGCGACAACCCAAAAGAGCAAGCCAGTAAAGCTTATTTGGATTGGCTAAAATCGCAGGAATGACCATGCTAAAATCCCACCACGCTGACATACTGCATAAGCCTTATTCACAAATCAAAGACCTAAAATTATATTGCCCCGAGCAATTAGACACCATCAAACAAAATCATCAGCAGGTATGGCAAATTTTTAAAGCATTTATTTTAAATATTTATCAAAACCTGCCCAATGATTTTGCCAAACCACACATAGAAAATTGGTGTAATGGCTGGCAAATCCGCAATCATTATTTTGCGTATTTTAAATACCAAAAATATTTACAAAACGCCCCAATCATTGCCGTGATTTTAAATAAAAATCGCTTAATGATACAATTAGATTGGCACGCTTATAAAGCCAAAATTTCCAAATCTACCGTATTTGATTTTAATCAGTGGCTAAATGTCATTGACCCCTTGTTATTTAAAGAATTTTATTATTATCATTGTCAAACTTTGGAATACGACACATTCATTGGTATGAATGAATTTTGCCCCGATGTCAAATTATCAGGCGATGATTGGTATAAACTTTCTGCCGTGATAGAAAAAGACGCATTGGATAAATTTACCAATGATGAATTGATGACATGGGCGACCGATACCATAATAAAATTAAGTACCATTTATGAAAATTGTCATGGTAATTTATGATGAAAAACACCATACCTTTTGAAATTCATCTTACGGTTGATGAATTAACGACAGACAAATTGCCCGATTTTGAAAAGCTGTGCCAAAAGATGGGCGGTAAGGCGGTATTGATAGAGCTACCTGTGGGCGCACATACTCAGCAGCCCATGCTATCTGTCATTAAATCGGCAGATAAATTAGATGAGATTTTGTCATATATTGACCTATTAAAAGATGAATTTAAAAACTCAAGATTTAAAACCATTCGCCACAAAATAGAAATCCCTGCCAGTTACCATCAAACCTTTAAAAGTCAAAATCCCCATCATGCTTATCAAGGGTATTTTGAATGGCATGGCAAAGTCAAATTCATCACTTTTAATAATTATTATTTGCAGTGTCTTTGGGAAATTGCCTACCTGCACCATGCCCATATTTCAAAAAACGCCCTAAAAGGGGAAACCAGCCACCGCTTTATTACCGTGCGTCATCAAGATTATGACACGTTTTGTCAGACGGTTCAAAGCATTGAATCAAGCATTCACAAACATACAGGAGACGAATACGACCAGATAAATAAAAAGTGGATTAAAACCAAAGTCATTCACCTAGAAAAATCCCAAGCGGAATATTGCGTTTATGACGATAAATTATCTTTGGACAATGCGTGGTCGCATTATGACCTGCCAAAACAGTCCATCATATCCGCCTATCGGGAATACTATCCCAAGTTAAATGACTTTGAATTATTACAAATGTGCGGTTATGAATCTTTTATTCGCCGTGCCAGTATGGTGGGTGATAAAAACTTTATGCTCAAGGGCAGTTATGTTACTCGCCAATATTTTAGCGATGTCAAAGAACGCATTCCTGCCGATTTGGATTTTGTGTGTCTTGCCAAAATTGATGACAAGGCGCAAGGCGAACAAATATTGGGCGACTGGGTACAAAAGATCACCAAAACACATTGTGATGATGGGGTCTATTTTGTGGCATTTAATGAAAATCGGTTTTGGCGACGCATAGAATATGCCATGCACGATGATTTTCCTACGGTGATGACCGATGTGGTGTGTTATATTGATGGCAAACAAGTGGAATTATTCATTGAAGTGTCATTAAATTTGGACATTTATGACAGCCAAATGATGAATTATAAAACCGTCATTGATGAATTTATTTATCCTGCGTGTGCGCCACTGCCTTATCAAATCGCATGGAAAATTCATCAGTGTCTTGTGCGTCCTAGAGTCAAAGACATTGCCGATTTGACGTTTTTGGCAAGAATGTTATATAACCATCAATCACAAAATGTGTTAGAAATTTTATGCCAAGAATGCCAAAGAGATAACATTGGTGTAGATAAAATCATAAAATTTTTTGAGTATCAAGTAAACGATTTATTTTTTGGAAATGATGAATTAAAAAGTCCGTCTTTATTACAAAAAATGACAACTTATTTTAAACAAAAAGATATGCCTGACCAATACCAAAAAGAACAACTTTGGTGGCAAACTCAGCGTGCAAAGTTATTGCCATCTTTTCCGACTTTGCCCGAAAGTTTTGAGAAATTTTATCAAAATTTTTGCCACAGTATGAAAAATGCAGGATTTGATAAACAAAGCGTCAGTGAAAAAATCAAACAACTGATGAATGACAGTGAATGATGAGTTACTTTGTGTTAGAATGGTGGGCTGTTTTAAGATTGATTTTAGCGATTGAGTAGCGTATGGACTGGTCAAAAGAGCTGGCAGAGTCAGCAATTTGGATTTTAAAAAGCTTGGGCATTACCGCCGTGGTATTTGCTTTATCGGTTTTTTTGTTGGTGAAATTTACAGGCTGGGGCAGACAATTTTGGTCTATGGCTCATGGCTATTTGACCCCAAAACGTAGCATAAAACCGATTTTATTTTTTGTATTTATTGTGTTTTTGACACTGCTAGAAGTGCGAATCAGTTTGATTCATTCTAATTGGTATAACACAATGTACAGCTCGCTACAAGATCTCAATCAAACGGTTTTTTGGCAACAAATGATCGTTTTTTGTTTTATTGCAGCGGCGGCGGTATCTAATGCGCTTTTGACCTATTATGCCGAAAGACGGTTTTCTATTAATTGGATTGAATGGCTTAATAAACATTTGTTGGATAAATGGATGTCAAATCAAGCGTATTATAAAACCCAACAAATTTATGGCGAATTGGATAACCCTGACCAGCGCATTCAGCATGATGTACAAGCCTATGTGAAACATTCGTTGTCTTTGGCGACGGGGGTAATTTCGGCGGTCAGTTCCATCATTTCTTTTACCATTTTATTATGGGGGCTGTCAGGGCCGATGAAAGTGCTGGGCGTGGAAATTCCGCACATGATGGTATTTTTGGTGTTTGCTTATGTACTTTTAGCGACTTTGATTGCTTTTTGGTTGGGTCGTCCTTTAATTTCTTTGAATTTTGCCAATGAAAAACTCAACGCCAATTATCGTTATTCATTAATTCGTGTCAAAGAATATGCCGAAAGCATTGCTTTTTATGCAGGCGAAAAAGTAGAAAAATCTTTGCTTTACCGACAATTTAATCAAGTGATAGACAATATGTGGCAAATTGTTTATCGTACGCTGAAATTTTCGGGATTTAACTTAATCGCTTCGCAAATCTCGGTGGTATTTCCACTGCTGATACAAGTGGGGCGTTATTTTGCCGGACAAATCAAACTCGGTGATCTAATGCAAACCATTCAAGTATTTGGGCGGTTGCATGACAATTTGTCTTATTTTCGTGGGGTTTATGATACCTTTGCCGAATACAAAGCCACGCTTGATCGTTTGACCAGTTTTGAAAAAGCCATCAATGCCACCGCCGCCACCGACTCACAAACCATCATCAAGCACCATGACCATCAGGTGATTTTTGAAAATTTAACGGTCAAATCGCCCACAGGTACGGCATTGATTGACAATCTCAATGTGTCGCTACCGCAGGGCTCAACGCTACTCATTCAAGGCAAATCAGGGCTTGGCAAAACCACTTTACTGCGCACCATTGCAGGGCTTTGGGCGTATTCATCGGGGACAATCACCCGCCCACAAAATGCGCTGTTTTTGTCGCAAAAACCCTATTTGCCCCAAGGTCGGCTGATTGATGCGGTGTTTTATCCCGATGTTGCGCCCAGTGATGTCAATACGGGCGAACTTGTGGCACTGCTCAACAAGGTGCAATTGGGACATCTGGCGGACAAACTGCTCCAAGAACACGACTGGACGCACATTTTGTCCTTGGGTGAACAGCAGCGCCTTGCCTTTGCTCGGCTGATTTTACATCGCCCCAATGCGGCATTTTTGGACGAAGCCAGCGCCAGTATGGACGAAGGTCTAGAAGACGCCATGTATCGGCTGCTTGCCAGTGAATTGCCTAGCACCACCATCATCAGCGTGGGACATCGTTCTACGTTGCTCAAATACCACAAACAGCAGCTACAAGTGCTAGACGGCAGAAAATGGCAGCTACAATCATCTGCGCCATAAATAACCCAAAGCTTATTAGTCCTGTCTTGATGATGGGGCTTTTTTATTGGTAAAAATATTTAAAATCAAAAGGTTATTTTATTTTTGGCGGTGGTAAATGGCGGTATTTGTCTGTGATGGTTCGGTGGGGACAAACTGTGTGGTCAAAATTTTGTCAGTTGATGGGCAACAGATCGGCTGACAAAAATTAGCACTGTACACCAAAACACCCCCAATTGCCCCAAAATTTGATGTCGGTCAAACACATTTTTAATTTGTATAAACTCAAGTGGTGTCTGCCCTTGACAAAAAATGTCATCTGTCGCTTTAAATTTGGTTTTGGGGGGTTTCGTCGGCATTTTACTGCCGTTTTTCTGATTGATT
>JBHAZZ010000033.1:0-24052 GCA_041781275.1 Moraxella sp. | reverse complement strand
ATTTGGCGGTGCAATTACTTGAAAAATTGGCACTGGACAAACGCTGCTCGGCATTGGTTTGCCCCGATGACGTCAAGCACAGCAGGGGTGATGAATTTATGCCAGTCATGCGTGCCTTTATCCACCAGATTGAGCACATATTCTGCCCCAACGATGGCAAACAGATACGATTTGGGATTGCGGTTGATGGTGCTCATCACGCACACGCCGTTTGGTTTAAGTAGCTTAAAGCAAGCGTCAATGATGGACTGCGGATTTGGGACGTGCTCGAGCATTTCCATGCAAGTTACCACATCATAAGTGCCTGCTTCACGCACCGCAAGCTCTTCTACGGGGATACATTCAAAGCGCAAACTGTCAGAAAGGTTCGTATTTTGGGTGTAAATTTCCCCTGCTTTTAGGTTTTCTGCCCCCAAATCCACACCAAGCACGTCAGCGCCACGCACAGCCATAGAATGCGACAAAATACCGCCACCACAGCCCACATCTAGCACCTTTTTGCTTGCCAAAGACGTGCCAAAAAACGCACACGTTTGGTCATCAATCCAATTTAGACGCAAAGGATTGATGTCATGCAAGGCTTTAAACGCACCGTTTTTGTCCCACCAAGCGTCCGCAAGGCGAGTAAATTTACCAATTTCATCAAAATCGGCATTTTGTGTAGGCTGTGTCATGGTGTATCCAAAAAAATCATTAATAATCTGCTATCTTACCATATTTGCCCTTTTCCAACAAAAAACAAATAAACTTGCAAAAATTACACAAGACAACGTTTGCTTAAGAATTCTCTTACCACAAAAATAAAAAAATACGGTAAACTATACCTACCAAACTGCCTTTATAAGGGTTTTCTTTAATTTTTTAAAGAAAACAAGGAATTGGGGTAGTTGGGTGTGGATTTTTGTGTGCCAAGGTCAAAATTTCTTTACAAAATGTAAAATCGTCAATCTTGGCTCAAAAAATGCACGATTGAGTATATTCATTTTTTATTTTTTTGCCGCTGACAACTTTGTGTGGCAACTTACATTATCAATAGGAATTTCCCATGAAATATCGTACAACACTTGGTGCATTGGCTTTGGCGGTGGGGCTGGCAAGTACAGCGCACGCTGCTGATTTTGTGGAAGGCAAAGACTACAAAGTATTGCCCAATCCTGAAGTGATTGCAGGTGATGTTATCGTTGTGCGTGAGTTTTTTTGGTATGGCTGCCCGCATTGCTACACGCTAGAGCCACATATGCAAAAATGGGCGAAAACCCGTGCCAAAGACGTGGCGTTTTTCCGTACCCCTGCGGTGATGAACACCGTTTGGGAAGTGCCTGCCCGTGGGTTTTATGCCGCACAGTTGATGGGCTATGAAGAAAAAACCCACCAAGCTTTGTTTGACACCATTCACAAAGACAACAAACGTGTGGATAAATCTCAACAAACCTTGGCGGATTGGTACGCTACCCAAGGCGTAGATAAAGCAAAATTCGGCAGCTTGTATAATTCTTTTGCTGTTACCACAAAAATTGAACGTGCCAAACAAGGTGCTAGACGTTATCAGCTAACTGGCGTGCCTGCGGTGGTAGTACACGGCAAATATGTGGTACAAGGCGAAGACGCTAAAGTTACTCAAGTTGTTGATTTTCTTATCAAAAAAGTAAGAGAAGAGAAAAAGTAAGTTTAAGTAAGGCGCATTTGCTGGGCTGTAAACAGTCCTGATAAGTCAGCAGCAGCGATACAAGGAAATATCGTAAAAAAGTATCACAAAATGTACTGCGCAAAAAGCAAATTTACTTGCTAAATGAAAGACTGTTTTACCAAAAGACTTACCTTTTAAGCTGTCAAACTTATCACATTTCTTGTCAAAGCTGCCTTACCGATGACGAAATAAAATGGCTTTATCGCATTTTGGATAAAGCCATTTTTGTTGGCGGATTGTGGATTAACGAGCCGCTGGCGGAATCACAACCATCACACGGCGGTTGGTGTAACGACCTTCTGCTGTGTTGTTGTCTGCGATGGGGCGACTTTCGCCATAACCCACGGCTTTTAGACGGTTGGGATCAACACGATAATCACGAATCAAAGCTTCACGCACGGTATTGGCACGGCGCTGTGATAACTGTTGGTTGTAGGTGTCTGTGCCGTTGGAGTCGGTATGACCTTCAATAAAGGCTTCCATACCAGGGTATTGTGCCAAAAACTCAGCCGCTTTGGTAACTTCACTGCGGAACTCAGGTTTGATGTTGTGTTTGTCGTGATCAAACTGAATGTTTAGGCGCAGTGTGGGGACTTCTTGCTGTACAGGATCAGGCTGTTGGGGTGGTGGCATAAACACGGGGGGCGTAAGGGCAACAGGCTCTGGGCAGTTATTGACATCAACACGGCTGATTTGGTGTCCTTGACGGTAGGGGTTTTGTTGAATGAGTTCTCTGGCGGTGCTGGCGCTGACTTGCTCTAGGGTTGGCTGATAGTTTTCTCCGATACGCACCACAAAGTATTGCACTTCACGGGGACGCACTGATACAAGTAGGGGGTCGGCAGACAGGTCATTGATGTGTATGCCTGTTGGAACAGCGCTTAGCTGAACGGTGCCTGCACATACCGCACTGGACGTATAATGTCCGTCTTGAACGCTGACCAAAAATCTGTCATCAATGGCGATGTTGGCGCTGGACTCTTTGGCACGTTGGTTATTGCTAGATGGGCGAATAAACACCATGCCACCTGCACGATCGCTGTAAGTCAGATTGCGAAATTCGTCCACTGTTCCTGAAGCGGACTTATTCCAAGTAACGTTGCCCACGCTGACGGTTTGGGCTGATGCTTGCATGGTGATACCACAAAGTAACAATGAGCAAGCCAAAGCGATTTGTTTAAATTGCATAAGATTACCTTTTGTACAAATAACTGCTTTGATATTAAAACCAAAAACGACAACCAAATACCAAAGCATTGGCGAATGACAAAGTTAAGGTTTAAAAAGCAAAAAGTGATTGGACATTAAGTTAATAGCGACAATCCCAACTTGACAAAACCTGCCTTGTTTAGATGCGTTTATTATACTAAGTCCATAAGGCTCATATAAGCCTATGATTGCATTATTACACAAAGTTTGCTAACAATAAAATAAAAATATACCAAATGGATACAAAACGATGACCGTCAGTAAATGGCTGGGATTTTTGCTGTATTTTGGATTAATTTTTATACAAAACAAAATAAAATCAAGCCATTATGACGGTTGTTTGTGGAGATTTTGACCATAAAAACGTATCCTTGCTGCTGATAAATGCCTGCCATCAAGGATATGTTTGCTGTCAAAATACAAGGGGGTTTAAAGTGGGGTTATAATTTACCTTCGGCAACCAATACCCGAATGACTTTTTTGTCGTGTTTGCCGACGCTGGTTTTGGGGATTTCTGGCACAAAACGCAACAGACTAGGAATGCCGTATTTGGGAATCATGCCCCGTTCATAGGCTTGTTCGGCAAGTGCCAAAATGTCTTGGGCGCTATTGTTGCAGTTGGGTTTTTGTACCACCAGTGCCAAAGGACGTTCGCCCCATTTTTCGTCAGGCACACCGATGACGGCAATGTCCGCCACGCAAGGGTGTAATGACAAAATCGTTTCAATTTCCAAAGATGAAATCCATTCACCACCCGACTTAATCACGTCTTTTAGGCGATCGGTAACTTTGATGGCACCTTGGGCGTTCATGTGGGCGATGTCTTGGGTGTGCAAGTAGCCATTTGTCCACAGTTCGTTGCCTGCGTCGTGATTTTTGAAATAACTTTGGGTCAGCCAAGGCGAGCGTACCACCACTTCCCCTGTACTTGTGGCGTCTTGGGGCTGGCACTTGCCGTTTTCGTCCCAAATTTGTAAATCCACCATGACCACAGGCGTGCCAGTCATCAGGCGGGTTTGTAGGGAGTTTTCTGCCGTAATGGGCTGTTTTTGGTCAAAAGTGGCAACCGTGATGATGGGGCAAGTTTCGCTCATGCCATAAGCGGTAAAGACTTCAACGCCCTTATTGAGTGCGTTTTTGGCAAGCCCTTCGGTCAGACGTGAACCGCCGATGATCATTTTTAGTCCGTTGAACTTGTGATTGTCTCGGCTGTCGCTTTCTTTTAGTAGCATTTGCAAAATGGTCGGTACACAGTGGGTAAAGCTGACTTGATGAGTGTCAATCAAATCCACCAACACATTGGGCAAATAGCGACTGGGGTAAATTTGTTTTAGTCCTATCATCGTGGCAACATAGGGAATGCCCCAACCATTGACATGAAACATCGGTGTCATGGGCATATAGACATCATGATAACGCAGCCCCAAAGGTTCAGGATTTAGGGCAAGGGCGGAAGCCACACCCAGAGCGTGTAAGACGATTTGTCGGTGGCTAAAAAATACGCCTTTGGGGTTGCCGGTCGTGCCCGAAGTATAAAAGGTGGTGGCGATGGTATTTTCATCAAAATCAGGAAAATCACACACATCGCTGGCTTGACTTAGCAGTGTTTCGTATTCTCCCACGGCAAAATCGGGGGCAGCCGTGCCATGATCGTCTAGCCAAATGACGTGTTCAATGCTGGGTGCATCATAGCGGTGATTGCCAATCATTGGTAAAAATTCAGAGTTGAGTAGCAGGGCTTTGGGTTTGGCGTGGTTGATGGTATAAAGAATTTTGTCGTCAGACAGACGAATATTGACCGTTTGTAAAATCAGCCCAAGCATGGGTACGGCAAAATAGCACTCCAAATAACGATGACTGTCCCAATCCATCACCGCCACCACATCGCCTTGTTTGAGTCCCAAGCCTTTTAGGGTGTTGGCAAGGCGATTGACCCGTTTAAAAAACTCGTCATAACGATAAGACAGCTTGTCGGCATAAAAAATTTCTTGATTGCCTGATACGGCTTTGGCACGATTTAATAATTGCTTGATGAGTAAAGGATAGGCATAAGCGGTATCGGCGCTGTGATAGCCTTCGGGAGTGATGGCGCTCATAAAAGTTCCTTTTTGTGATTTAAAAACGTCAAAACACTATAAATCAAAACAAAACATTTGTAAATAGTCAAATTTTGGATATGGATTGATGTGTTTATTGATAAAAAATGATGATGGCTGCTGATGTGATTGCCATAAATAAGTCGATGGGTGTATTTTACTGCGATTAACGCTGTGAGCGTTTGTACTGTGTGGGGATTTTGGGTTAAATTTTGCTAGGGTTTATGGCGGTTTGTGGGTTTAAAATGATGATAAGGCGTGGGATTTTTTTTAAATACCGATGGATTTTTTTGTATTGGCTAAAAATTATAAGTTGGCTTTGATGGTGAATTTGTGCTTTAAAATAAAAAGCCACCAAAAAAATGATGGCTTTTACGGGTTGGGATAAAATTAATCGTTGGTATGAAACAGCAAAAACAGTTCGGTGATGTTGTCTTCTAGGGCATTTGCCATTTGTGCCAAGGTTTCTTCATCACGCATATCCATCAGCTCTTCATCAATGCCTGACAAAACAATCATGGGCAAAGTCAGCGTGGCAACGTCTTCTTCGGTTTCGGGGTCGTCAAACCAGTCCACGTCTTCGTTGGCATACATGGCGTCCACAAAACCCACCGCCCACGCCGTCAAATCGCCATCTTCGCTAAAATCGGCTTCTTCTTCACTGGCGCTAAAGGGCAGTTCAATGGGCTCTTCGGCTTTTAGGGTGTCATAAAGCTCTTTTTGCCAAAGAATTAGAGCGTCTTTGACGTTTTGTGGTACGTCGTCGTCTTGATATTCAAAAAACGCCGACAGCCAATTGGGTAGGGGTTTGCCCACCACGCTGGCGGTCAAAAAGCCATGACCTGCTACGGCGTCAAGCCCTGTGGCGTTGTCGGTGCTGTCTAAATAGTCAAGAAGTTGTTGGCGGGTTAGGGGGGTGTTAGTCATCACATTCCACTTGGTTGTTTCATAAAAACAGTTGATTTATATGTCGTCAAAATCATCAAAATCGTCGTCATCAAACTCAGCAAAATCATCTTCATCTTCCAGTGCTTTTTTAAGTTTGTTGAGACGCTGTTCTTCTAATAACGCATCAATTTTTAGACGCTTTTCTAGGGGTTTGGCTTTGGTGTCGTCTGCCAGCTGTGCGTCGGTGTCTTCATCAAAATTGTCGTCATCAAAATCATCATCAATATTACTCATGGTACAACTTCCACTTTTGGGTTATGAATTTTGTTGGTTGCTTGATAAACTTGGGGCGTTTTGCTAGCTTTTTATAAGCGGTATTGGTGTTTTTGTCAAGCATTTTTTTATAAAGTGAATTTTTTTTATTCTAACAACAAAACCTTATCACACACATAATTTAGTCGTTCGTTTGTGGATTCGCTGATCAGTTTTAGGTAGTAGCTTTGGCGTTCAAAGGCGGTGCGGGGATTGGTCAAGCGATCTAGGGTAACGTAGCTTTTGACTTCCAAAACGCCCGCTTCGGGCACCAACACCAACACCCGTTCACGATGGTTTTTGCTGACCGCCACTATCTCTTTTTGGCGATCAAAATCGCTGACCATGGCACGGGTGGTCAAACAAAACCGTTTAAGCTGGCGGTGCTTGTTATAAACGATCTGATTTATCATGATGACCACACGAGCAAGCATGATGCCTGCGGTGGTGGCTTTGCCGTGGCGGTTGTCGGCTTTGAGCAGTATGGTGGTGCCGTTGTCGTCATAATCGTTTAGGCTATAAAGGCTGACCCCTGATAAGACGGGTAGTTTTAGCAGTTCTTGGGCGGCTTTGACCAAAATTTGATTGCATAGGTTAAAATAAGCCGATTTGGTGTGATGACTGACCGCACCCAACAGATCATTGGGGTCTTCAAAGCGAATTTGTACCGCCACCAAAGGTATAAAAGGCAAGGCTTCGGCAGGGGGCAGTATTGGCTCATGGCTTGAGTCGTCTTTTTGGGGGTGTTTTTCTTCTTTGTCTTGGGGGGTGGGCTGTGTGGCGTTGTCCGTTTGGCTGTCTGTTTCGGCGCTGATTAGGGGCGCTTGGCTGTCGGCGCCATCTGTGGTGCTTTGATTTTCAAGCATACCTGAATTTAACAGCCGTAACCGCATATCTTCGTTGATTTTTTTGAGCATATTGGTGCTGGGGCGAGCCAAATAGCCGTACAATAAATAAATCATAAGATGCAGCACCAACGCACTGACCAAATATATCCAGTTATCGGAGATGATGAGCGAGCGGTTGATGGTTTTGGCTTGGACGACGACCGAGCCTAACACTTGGTTATCCACGGTGATGGGAGTGGTGGCACTAAGGTTATTGGTGTTTTGAGTGCCGACAGGTACCAGTAGTGTCTCTTTGGCGTCATAAATGCCGATAAACTCCACATTATCATCTTCAATATAGCGATTGACAATCACGCTCATGCTGACACGATCTTTGGCTTGTAAAGGAACGGCGATTTCTTTGGCGATGATGTTGGCGTCATGTTCGGCGTTTTTTTTGTATTGTTGGGTAAGTTGGTACTGTTGCCCCAAAACAAAACACAACAGATGAAAAATAAAACTTAATACAATAACAACTGCAAATAAACCTTGACGTGGTGCAAAATAAGTCATGATGATAATTTAGACAATTAAGAAAGCTATAATTCTATCATTTTGCCGATAAAACACAAAGCCCAGATGTAAGGTGGCGATACTATTTTGTAAAAATAAAGGCTTTTTGTGATATGATAGGCGAATATATTGACATCAGGATAACCCAATGAATACGACGACTTATGCCTTACCAAAAGATTCTAAGGCTTGGTACAACGTGTTAAGCCAAAGCGCCGATTTGCTCCCTGCTGGGGTGAATTGTCATGACGCAGACGCTTTGGCAAGCCTGCCGATTTTTGCGGTGGTTGTGGTGGTGGACAATCAGGTGCTGGACAAAAACGTCGCCCAAGCCGATCGCCCCAAGCTTATCAGTGCCATCATGCAAGAGTACATCGCCACCTTACCAAAATGGCGACTACAGATTGTGTACGACGACGAAACCGCCAAAGCTCAAGCCGATAAAGTGGTGGTAGGCAGTACGCTGGCTGATGTGTCTATGGCTCGGTATTTGATTTTGCCTGCCGATGACACACAAATGACCCCCGCCAAACGTGATGCCGCCGCCAGAGTTATCGACGAGCAACTGACCAGTTTTTTAAGAAAACGCCTACAAACCACCCAAAACGACACCGATCATGTGGACGTGCATATTGTGAATGTGTCCAAAGTGCTGCGTCAGCACAAATTGGTGTGTTTTGATATGGACAGCACTTTGATTGAGCAAGAAGTCATCGTAGAACTTGCCAAGATGTGCGGTATTGAAGATAAGGTTGCCGAAATTACTGAAAGAGCCATGCGTGGCGAGATTGAGTTTGCCGAAAGTTTTGCCGAGCGGGTGGCGCTGTTGGCTGATGTGCCCGAATCGGTGGTGGACGAAATTATCCAAAAACACATCACTTTTCAAACAGGGGCTCATGCCGTCATGCGTGCCCTAAAAGCCAAAGGCTGTACAACGGTGTTGGTGTCGGGCGGTTTTGAACCCTTTGCCAAATATGTGGCACAAACGTTGGGTATGGACGAATATTATGCCAATCCGCTGTTGGTGGCTGAAGGCAAATTGACAGGCTTTACCCAAGACCCCATTTTGGACGGCAAACAAAAAGCGCTGATCGCCAGTAAAGTTGCCGAACGGCTAGGCATACCGATGACGGACGTGGTGTGCGTGGGCGATGGGGCAAACGACTTACCCATGATGGCGGTCAGTGGCTTGGGCGTTGCCTTTAAAGCCAAACCCATCGTACAAGTGCGTGCGGACGTGGCGGTGAATATTACGGGGCTTGAAGGGGTGCTTTATGCCTTAGGTCATCGTTTTGACAAAGTTTGATTCACTTTTTACTTATTTTGGTCAAGTACAAGGTATTTTATGTTTACACTCCCTATTTTAGATGTTAAAGCCGATCCGCTTGATGCCTTATTGTATGGCTTGGGTCTTCGCTTATCCTATCTTGCCAAAAACGGCAACAATGACGCTTATAATGCGCTCATCAAAGACAAAGAGCTTGCCATTCAGTTCGTCAGCGGTGATGTGGCTCGTTATTATCGTTTTGTGGACGGCTGTTTTGGACAGGCGATGGGCATGGCAAAAAATCCCGATTTGACCGTGGATTTTAAAGACTCCATCACAGGCACCAAGCTTTTGACCAAGGGCGATTTGGCGGCATTTATGACCGCTATCCAAGACGGCGATGTCAAAATCACGGGCGATTATAAATTGGTGCTGTGGTTTGTGGGCGTTGCCAAAGAAGCGGCGACCGTGCCTGATGAATACAAAGGCTACATCAATCAAGCCAAGCCTTATTTGGATCAAGCCAAACCCTATATCCAAAAAATCAGCCCCTATGCCAAACAAGCAGGCGACTTGGCAAGCAAATTATTCACCAAAGTCAAATCTTAATGTCTAAAAAGCCTTGGGCGTATTTGTGTATTGCAAATATGCCTTGGGTTTTTGACAGACAAACTACTTGTTATCCACCCAATTTTTAGTATAATAAATTACATTTGTTTACTTAAGTCTTAAAATATCATGACCTTAACTTCTGTAGCCCAAAATCCCACTAAAGCCGACATTGCACGTTTGTTTGAGTTGCCACTGATGGATTTGCTGTTGCAAGCCCAAACGGTGCACCGTGAGCATTTTCCTGCCAATGAAGTGCAAATCAGTACACTGCTTTCCATTAAAACGGGTAACTGTCCTGAAGATTGCGGTTATTGTTCGCAGTCGGGGCACCATCGGGACAAAACGGGGCTAACTGCCGAAAAGCGCCTAGAAATTGAAAAAGTGCTAAAACAAGCCCGTCAAGCCAAAGCGTCAGGCTCATCTCGTTTTTGTATGGGGGCGGCATGGAAACACCCCAGTGCCAAAGATATGCCGTATTTGGTGGAGCTTATCGGCGAAGTCAAAGCTTTGGGGCTTGAGACGTGTATGACGCTGGGTATGCTTGACAGTGAGCAAGCAAAGACGTTGGCACAGGCAGGACTGGATTATTATAATCATAACTTAGATACTTCTCGCAATTATTACAGTCAAGTTACCAGCACTCGCAGTTATGACGACCGTTTGCAGACTTTGGCTCATGTGCGTGAAGCGGGCATTAACGTGTGTTCGGGGTCTATCGTGGGTATGGGCGAAAGCCGTGAAGATCGCATTGATTGGATTTTTGAGCTGACGCAAATGCCTGTGCTACCGCAGTCCATTCCAGTGAATTTGCTTGTTCCCATCAAAGGCACGCCACTGGGCGACAAGGTGCTTGCAGAAGGTCGGTTGTCGGTGCTTGAATGGATACGCACCATTGCGGTAACACGCATTTGTTGTCCGACCAGTTATGTGCGTTTGTCGGCAGGTCGTGAAAGTTTGACCGACGCAGAGCAGGCGCTGGCATTTATGGCGGGGGCAAATTCTTTCTTTTATGGGGATAAGCTTTTGACCACGGGCAACCAAAGCCAAGCCAATGATGACAGATTGATGGCGGAGCTTGGACTGACTTACCAAAAACCCACCCCAAAACCCAAAATCATTGACGCCATGACCAATCAGGTACAAAATTTGCCTGAAGGCTGTCCTTTGTCGGCATAATCAATTAAACATATCTTAAGCATAAATTTAAGTGTGTTTTGGTACACCACAGGTTTTTATCGGTGGTGTATTTTTATGTTTTGGTTCATATCATTGATACAATCGTCTGCCCAAAAGCGGTGTTTGTCCATAATGTTTGTATTTGTTGATTAAATTGGGTAAAATGCCCAACACCTTAAATTACCATTTGTACAGGGAAATCACATGACAAAACGCCCCAGTTCTTTGACATTAAAAACAAACATTCGTTCTTTGGCATTTGCCATCGGTGCGTTTGCCATATCTTTTGGGTCAGCCCATCATGCCCAAGCCCAAACATTTTCACAAACGGTGTTTTTTGGCGACAGCTTGACAGATACAGGGCGTTTTACTTATCTTGCCAAAAACAGCGCAGCGGCAGCGGCATTTGCTAGTGCACAGCCTGCATTTACCACCAATCCTGACAGCACATGGGCTAGCACGCTGGCACAAGCCTATGGACAGTCCGCCACCGCCAATAACGGCACGACCACCGCAGACGGCAATAACTATGCGGTCGGTGGCGCTAGAGCCGCTCAGCCAGAAACCCAAGCATTAGTCATAGACATACCATCAGCCACCGAACAGATTGACAGTTATTTGTCCATGACAGGCGGCACGGCTGACCCCAATGCATTATACACCGTGTGGGTGGGCGCAAACGATTTACTTGCGGATAATGCTTCTATCCCAACAATCGTCCAAGCAGCCATCGCCCAAAGTGCGGCAGTTGCCAAACTACAACAAGCAGGGGCAACACACATTCTTGTGCCAAATCTGCCCGACGTGGGACTGACGCCTAAAGCGATTAATGAAGGCACTTCCACCACAGCCACCCAAGCGGCTTTGTTGTACAACACCACACTGTATCAAGCCCTAAAAGCACAAAACATCACCGTCATTCCTGCCAATACCTTTAAATTGCTACAAGAAGCGGTAACTAACGCCCAAGCATTTGGCTTTGAAAACGTAACACAAACAGCTTGTACGGATAGTTCCATCATGTGTGATGAAAGCAACTGGCAAGCCACCGCCCTTGATGCTAATAATACTTATGCGTTTGCCGATGACATTCACCCCACAGGACGCACCCATCGCATTTTGGCGCAGTATTATCAGTCAATCATTGACAGCCCTACACAAATGGGTCAATTACCCAATTATCTGTTACAAAATGGCAAATCCACTCAAACGCAGCTCAATCGCCGTTTGAATTTATTAAATGGCACAGGACAAAGCATTTGGGCGGACGCACAAATCAACAACCAACAAACTAGCCCCTATAGTGAGCTTGACAAACCAAACGTTACCCTTGGTATGAATTGGGCGAAAGACAACAGCAGACACACAGGGGCTTATTTACGTTATCATAACCAAGATTATGCGCTGTCAGGGACGCTGGACGCTGATGTCAAGGAAGTGGGCTTGGGGCTTTATCATCGTCATGACCTTGGTAAAGTTCGCATTCAGGCAGGACTTGGCATGGATCGTTTGAGCGTGGACACCAATCGCCAAATCGCTTGGGAAGGGCAATCTCGTAGCCATCAAGCAAACGCCACAGGCAGACGGGTGTATGGTAGCCTACAAGGCAGCGTTGCCATCGCCCAAGATAAGCTGACGTATCGCCCTTATTTGGGTCTAAACGCTCAGCAGGTCAAAGTGGGCGAACTGCTTGAAAATAACGCCAGTAGCTCAACGGCGATGAATTTTTATCTTGATGAGCAAAATTCACTGCAAGGCGAGTTGGGGTTAAATGTTGATTATGTACATAATGCTCGCACCGCATTTTTTGCAGGGCTTGGCTATCAACACGAATTTAAAGACGACAACCAATCCATCAAAGCGGCGCTTGCCACCATGCAACAAAATGCCTTTAGTCTGCCCGTCAGTGTCAATGATAAAGACAACCTTGTCCTAAATGTGGGCGCTAAAGTTTTGGCAGGTGCAAACACGCAGATCAGCGCTGGCATTCATGCCAATCATAGCGATGGCGATACAGATGTTGGCGGTTTTGTTGGGGTGCAAAGTAGTTTTTGATGGTGGGGCGACCAATTTAAAGCCAAATCAAAAAGATGGTACAATAGACCATCTTTTTTATGGGTGATGATTATGTTTGAATATTTAAGGGCTTTTCACATTATTGCCATGGTTTGTTGGTTTGCTGGCATTTTTTATTTGCCCCGTTTGTTTGTTTATCATGCCATGAGCTATGACACGGTCAGCCACGAGCGTTTTATGGTGATGGAGCGCAAACTGTATCGGGGCATCATGAATCCGTCCATGATGGTAACGTGGGCGCTTGGGCTGAGTATGCTGATGATGAATTGGCAAATCTACAAAACGCAAGGCTGGCTACACGCCAAAATCACCTTGGTGATTTTATTGACGGTGTATCATGTGATGTGTGGGCGTTTTCGTCTAAAACTTGCCAATAATCCCCATTACAAAACCCATGTCTATTGGCGTTGGTTTAATGAAATCCCTGTATTTATTTTGATTGCTGTGGTGATTTTGGCGGTGATAAAACCGTTTTGACTTGCCATAAAAAATACCCCAATCAATCATGGGGTATTTGTCTAAATCAGTGGTGATGGTCTGTTTTTGGGTGGTGGGCGGCATAATCTAAGGCTCTGGCTTCTTCGTAGCCGGCTTTGTCGCTAAAATATAGCTTGCCTGCCTTTTCGTCTTTGTGAAAACTAAATTCTACGCCTTTGTCATTAAACACTGAAAAATTGGCAATCAAGTCATCAAACAAATGCTTAATGGTGGCTTCATCGTTGATGGCAGAAAGGGTAGGGCTTACGATGGCGGACAGCTGTGTTTTTTGTGCGTCGTTAAGATGTTCGGCAACTTTTGAGTCAAGCAAACGATTGGCGATACGGCGAATATCAGCAACATTAAAGTCTTTTAAGTCAAAACTGATGAATATCATGACTGCTCCTGATGGGCGAAAATAAAACACATCTTAACAAAAAATACCATCTCTTTATAGAGAGTTTCATTGACTGATCATTCACAGATGATGATGAGGATTTGTTGGTTTTGTGATTTTTGGAAAGTGGGCTTGTCGGTGTGGTCTGGGTTTTTAAGACGCATTCAAAACAAAATGCCTGTTATGCCCACAAACAAAAACGCCCATGAATGAACATGAGCGTCTTTGTAACCTCAGGTAATTGAATATTCACGATTCAATTGGTCGGAGTGGCGGGATTCGAACTCGCGACCCCTTGCACCCCATGCAAGTGCGCTACCAAGCTGCGCTACACCCCGATTAGCGCAGTATTTTAGCAGACTTTTAAGATTTTGCAAGCGATTTTTATAAAAATTACCAATTTTACCCATTCTTTACAAAAAAGTACCGTTTTCCATCGTTTTTACACATTACCTGCATGGCTTCTCCACACAATCATTTTATGATTATCACAACAAGGAGACGAATTATGCAAAAACACCACATCACCTTAAAGCTTGTTACCATCGGGATTTTGTGTTTGATGTTTGCCGTCGGGCTTGGGATTGTCTCAAGTATCGTCAGCGAACGCCAAAACTATCAAGAACAAGTCATCAAAGAGATCAAAAGCTCCCACGCAGGCGACCAATATGTCATGACGCCTTTTGTATTGACGCAGTCAGACGCAGGGTTTGGCATGGTCTTTGCCCAAAAAAGCGACATCAGCACCACCGCCAGCGTCCAAGACGACCAGTATCAACGGGGCATTTATCACGCCATCAGCTATCAGGCGACCGTCAATGCAGAACAAAGTTTTGACATCAAAGACATTCATAAATTAGAACCCATCACCGCCCCCCAAAACAGCGAAGACGGCGAAGCTGCGAATGCTGTCAAGGCAAAAGCTCACTTGCCCCATGCTTTGGTAGCCAAAAAAGCGTGGCTGATTTTTGCCACCAGTGATATGCGTGGGCTGTCATCTTTGTCTGTCAAAGTCAATGGACAAGAGCTGCCAGTCAGGATTTTAACTGACAGTCCTTTGGCGTTTGGACATTTGGCGGTTGATGTCAGCCACCTTGTACAAGAAAATACAGAACAGCTTACCGTCAGCGCACAAATGCCTGTTTCTGGCATTGACAGTTTGGGTGTGATACCGCTTGGCGAGCAATTTAGCAGCACGTTGAGCAGTAATTGGCAAGAACCCAATTTTATCTCTACGCTTCCTAATGAAAAATCCATTAATAATCAAGGATTTCAGGCAGCTTGGCACAAAAACACCAACGACAGCGAAAACCAAGCCAGACTCAAAGAATGTGTGTACAGTACAACTTCTTGCCCCAATGTAAGTACGGGCGGACTGTCTTATTATCAGCCATTTGCCACTGAATTTGTCAATACCAACGACATCTATACCAAAACCGATCGCAGTATCAAATACGCATTGCTGCTCATCGTGGTGTCTTTTGGTACGCTGTTTTTGTTTGAAGTCATCAAAGGCTTACGCATTCACCCCATTCAATATGGACTGGTCGCCAGTGCTTTACTGGTGTTTTATGTGCTGCTTTTGTCGTTGGCGGAGCAAATGGCGTTTGTGTGGGCGTATGTGATTGCGTCGGTGGCGTGTGTGGGGCTTATCGGTTGGTACACCTGTTATGTGCTTGCGACTGTGGGGCGTGGTACTGTATTTTCGCTGATTTTGGCAAGTTTGTATGCGGTGTTTTATGTGGTGTTGTCCGCCAGTGGATTAAATCTGCTTTTGGGTTCGGTGTTTTGCTTTATGTTGATTGCCATTGCCATGTACACCACCCGTCATGTAAATTGGTATGAGCTTGGCAATAAAATTCAAAGCAGCACGCCATCAGCCAAAACCGCTCAAGACAATGCCATAAAAGCGGACACGCCAAGCACCACGTTGGTAAATTCAGCAGAAGGAGACAGCCATGAAACCCCTACTTAAACCCCAAGGTGAAACACACATTAAGTTTTTGGGCAAGTCCAAACCTGTCATCATCAAAGAACTTGGTACTTGTCATGCGATGTATTGTGAATTTTTGCATTGGCTGTTTGTGCCAACTTGGGGCGTGGTACTCAGTTTTGACAAACAAATATGCTGTCAAGTAGGTAAGCTGTAACACATAAACTGGCTTGGGATTTGTCAAACCGTCAATCTCAAGCCAAATGCGCCAAAAACTGTTATAATGATAGACATCTTAACCTGCTCTTATGTTAAGGAGTATCCATGCTTGGCGATTTGATGTATCAGTTTCTCCCCGTATTTTTTGTAACCTTTGGGGTGTTTGTGTTGTTTTTTTTGTTTATGGGCGTGGGCTATATGGTCAAAAAACAGCCCCTAAAAGGATCTTGTGGTGGCGTGGCAAATTTGATGGGGGACGAATATTGCCAATTTTGTGGTAATGATCCTAATAAATGCGAAAATAACCAAGCCAAAGACCAAGCCAATCAAGACAAACTGGACAAAATTGCCAAAAAGGTCGGCTAAACCATTTAACACATATTCATACACTGCCCAATGATTGTTCATTGGGTTTTTTGTTGTATCTTATTAGACAAATGCGCTAAAATTGAAGCACCTTGATAATTTATACGCACCATGGACGACAACACCAAGCCTTCTTTATCTCTTGTCTTAATTGTACTTAGTTTGGTACTGCTTGCCATCAATATGCGATCGCCCATCGTCATGATAGGCTCGCTTGCCCAAACGCTAGAAAGCGCACTGTCATTATCCACGGCGAATATTGGGTATTTGGGGGCATTGCCGCTGCCATTATTTGCGGTGGGTGCACTGTTTGCTCCCCGTTTGGCAAGCCGTTTTGGGCTGGAGCGTGTGATTTTGGCGATGATTGCTTGTTTGTCTTTGGCGGTGGCAGCTCGGGTGTGGTTTGGTGCATTGGGGCTTTTTGTGGGAACGTTTGTGCTTGCTTTTGCCATTGGGCTGTTAAATGTGCTGATTGCCCCTTTTATCAAAAAATACGCCAAAGACAACATTGCGCTGACCACGGGGATTTTTAGTTTAAGTATGTCGGTATGTGCAGGGCTTTTGGCGTGGGTGGTTGTGCCAGTGGTGGAAGCGACATCTTGGCAAGTGGGACTGTCTTTGTGGGCGGTGTTTGGGGTGCTTGCTTTTTTGGTGTGGGGCGTGATGTTGAGTAGCAGCACAGCAAAAATCCCTAACCACGACACAGCAAAAGCCGTCCATCTGCCCAAAACGTCCTTTCGTGTGTGGCGATGTCCTGACGCTTATTTTTTGGCGGTGTTTTTTGGGGTGCAATCACTGCTGTTTTATAGTGTGGCAAGCTTTTTGCCGTCTGTGGGTATGGGTTATGGTATGAGCATTGACAAAGCGACAGGATTGGCGCTGATTTTTCAGATCATGGCACCTGTGGCGGTGTTGGTCTTGACCTATTTGATGAAAAAAAACACGCCCATCAAGCCCATTGCGGTGGTCAGTGCGCTGTTTAATGTCGTGGGTGCGGCAGGGCTTTTGTGGTTGCCCCATTTGTTGGTTTTGTGGTCGGCGTTTTTGGGTTTTGGGGGTGCGTCTATTTTTACTTTGACGTTAATGCTGTTTTCTTTGCGAACCACGCATGTACAAACCGCTCGGGATTTGTCGGGCATGGTGCAGTCCATCGGGTATGTTATTGCGTTGTTTGGGCCTTTGCTGCTTGGATTTTTGTTTGATAAAACAGGCACTTGGCAGCTGCCTTTGCAGGTTTTATTGCTATTGATGGTGATAAATGTGGGATTTGCTTTTTTGGCAGGCAAGGGCGACAAAGTGGATCAAAACCACTAGCGCCTTACAAACTCTGCCTAAGTCGTTGCCATTTAGGATGCTGTGGATTTTCGGCGTTCCGTAACGGTTTTGCCACCAATGCCCCAATTATCCATGTCTATTTCATCAATCACAACCACGGTGGTTTCGGGGTTTTTGTTAAGCACTTTTTGTAAAAGCTCGGTTACTCCAGCAATCAGCTGGGCTTTTTGTTCGGGGGTGGGTGCTTCCTTACCCCCTGTAACTTTGATATTGACATAAGGCATGACATTTCCTTAATGTGAAAATTAACTTAATTTTGCCAACGTTTCAACAGCAGTGATCCGTTAGTGCCCCCAAACCCAAAGCTGTTGCTGATGGCATACTCTAAATTTTCTACGGCTCGGGCAGTGTGGGCGATATAATCCAAGGTGCAACGTTCGTCAGGGTTGTCCAAATTGATGGTGGGGGGCAATACCTGATGGCGCAGAGCAAGCACGCTAAAGATGGCTTCCACCGCCCCTGCCGCCCCAAGCAAATGCCCCGTCATGGATTTGGTGGAACTGACCAAAATGTCATCACCAAACAGTGTTTGAATGGCGCAGCTTTCGGCAACGTCGCCTGCGGGCGTGCTGGTACCGTGAGCGTTAATATAGCCGACTTGATTTGGCAAAATGCCTGCGTCTGCCAAAGCGTTTGCCATGGCACGTTTTGCGCCGTTGCCGTCTTCGGGTGGGGCGGTGATGTGGCTTGCGTCATCGCTCATGCCAAAGCCTGCCAGTTCTGCCAAAATGGTCGCTCCCCGAGCCTTGGCGTGAGCAAGACTTTCTAATACCAAAGCACCTGCACCATCACCAAGCACAAAACCGTCTCGGTCTTTGTCAAAGGGGCGACTGGCTCGTGTTGGCTCATCGTTGCGGGTGGATAGGGCGTGCATTGCCCCAAAGCCTGCCATGCCAAGCGGAGTAGAAGCTTTTTCGCTGCCGCCGACCAGTACCGCATCAAGATCGCCATAAGCAATCAGCCTTGCCCCAAGTCCGATGGCGTGTGTTGATGTGGTGCAAGCGGTCGCCGTGGCAAGGTTAGCGCCTTTTAGATTATGGCGAATGGCAATCAATCCTGCGGGCATATTGACAATCGTACCGGGGATAATAAAGGGCGAAACTTTTTTGGCACCGCCATCACGCAGCACATCACGGCTATTTTCTATGGTTTGCAAACCGCCAATGCCCGAACCCATGATGACCCCAAAACGCTCACTGCTGACATTGACAGGCAGACTGTCGCCTTTGATGTCGTCAATGAGTTTGGCGTGATACAAAGCGGTGGCTGCGGCAACTTGGGCGTAATGCATGAATTCGTCATAGCGGCGAATTTCTTTGGGATTTAAAAATGCTTTGGCGTCAAAATCCTTGATAAGCCCTGCAATTTGTGAACGAAATTCATTGATGTCTTCTTTGGGAAAACTGCCAATTTTGCTAATGCCACTGTTTCCATGTGTCAGATTATGCCAAATTGTATCCAAATCATTACCCACAGGCGTAATCGCCCCCATGCCAGTAATCACTACCCGTTGGTGATCGGGTCGGTCAAAATGGGGCGTTGTTTGCGGTCTGTTGATACTCATAGCGGTGTCCAGATGTAAGAAAATGTGTCAAAAAATCAAATAGCTTATCTTACCATGAATTGATCCAAATTTGCAGTGTACGCTTGTTTGAATACAAAAAAATTTCCCAAAGCAAAAACCTTGGGAAATTTCAAAAAGTTAGCTAAAGTGTGGCAACCGATATTATTTGCGATCTTCCACTTTAACAAAAGGACGGTGTGTCGCACCAGTATAACGCTGACGTGGACGACCAATTTTGAAAGGCTCTGAATGCATTTCTGTCCAGTGGCTGATCCAACCTACGGTACGAGCCAAGGCAAAGATCACGGTAAACATAGAAGTTGGGATACCGATGGCTTTTAGGATAATGCCAGAGTAGAAGTCCACGTTTGGATATAGTTTGCGATCAATGAAGTATTGATCTGATAGGGCGATACGCTCAAGCTCCATGGCAAGGGCAAGCTTAGGATCGGTTACACCCAAAGCACCCAACACTTCATCGCAAGTTTCTTTCATGACTTTGGCACGGGGGTCAAAGTTTTTGTACACACGATGTCCAAAGCCCATCAATTTGGCTTCTTTGGTTTTGACTTTTTCCATGAAAGGCGCAACATTTTCAACCGTGCCGATTTCGTCAAGCATGGTCAGTACCGCTTCGTTAGCACCACCGTGTGATGGTCCCCATAGGGCAACGATACCTGCGGCGATACACGCATAAGGGTTAGCGCCTGTTGAGCCTGCCAAACGTACGGTAGATGTAGAAGCGTTTTGCTCGTGGTCAGCGTGTAGGGTGAAGATTTTGTCCATGGCTTTGACAAGCACAGGATTTGGTTTGTAATCCACGTCCCCAGGGGTAGCAAACATCATGTATAGGAAGTTTTCAGCATAGCTGAAGTCTTTGCGGGGATACAAGAAAGGTTCGCCGATGGAGTATTTGTAACTCATCGCTGCAAGGGTAGGTACTTTGGCGATAAGATCTACGGCGGTGTCATCACGATGTTTGGGATCAGAGATGTCTAGGTGGTTGTGGTAGAATGCGGACAAAGCACCCACAACGCCGACCATGATTGCCATGGGGTGAGCATCACGGCGGAAGCCTTCAAAGAACTTACGCAGTTGGTCGTGTACTGCCATACGGCTGCTAACACGTTGATAAAATTCGTCTTTTTGTTCTTGGGTAGGTAGGTCGCCATACAGCAGGGCATAGCAAACTTCTAGGTAGTCAGCGTTGTCTGCCAGCTCATCAATGGCATAACCACGATGTAGCAACTCGCCTTTGTCGCCGTCAATATAAGTTAGGGCAGACTCAACAGGGGCGGTCGCCATAAAGCCAGGGTCATACGTCCAAAAACCTGCTTTTGCAACTGCGCTTACGTCAAGCACGGGGCGACCTAAGGTGCTTTCTAGCACAGGCATTTCATATTCAGTGCCATCTACAACCAATTTAACTTGTTGTGTCATAAATACTCTCTCTTATTTGATGATGTCCTTTGACGCACGTCCAAGATCCTTAATGGACAATGCCGCAAATGACAATAAAAACATACTTTGACGACCGACCTTGGCTGTCAAACTATGGTGTCCTTGTTTGCTTAACTTGGTTTTTGGGTAACGGATAAGCATTTATGATAATACAAAAACTTTATCAAAGTTACAAGTCCAAAAAGTAAGAATTTTTTGGCGCTCAAAATCAAAGGACGCTCATTGGGGCTATTCTTGTGATGTTGGTGATAATTTGACATATCTTGTAACAATATTGCTGAAATGCTGACGGCTTTTTATAAAAAATTACATGATTTTGCACAAATACGGCAATTTTGTTTGTAAAATTTGTTTAAGCGTTTTATAATTTGAAAAGATTTACCCTTTTGCTTTTATAAATGATAACTATTTGCATTTATTGGGATTTTGATGTGAGTATTTTATTTATAAAAGTCTAGGTAGATTCCACATGAATGTTGTGGCTATCAATAAAAAATATGAGTATTTTCAAGGCAATAAATGTAAACGATGAACACATCGGTAACTTTAGACCCAGAAAATAAGCTAAGTTAGCCGCCACCTGTGCCATTTGCTGGACAAACAAGGTGAATGTGGAATGTGCTAACTATCCTGTGGTATTTGCTGTAAACCAATAATTTGATTGGATTTTTATTATTGGTGGGGTACTAATTTGGTGGCACGAATGCCCATAAAACCCCCAAGACAGCTCGCCCGCTATCCCTGCCATTTTTCGGCGTAATTTAGATGAAGGATGTCCGCTGTGAAAAGCAACCGACCGATTAATTTGTCTTTAGATCAAGTGATTGCGGTGAACTCAAAATCGCCGATCGCTATGGCTTCAATTTTGCACCGTATTTCTGGTGTTATTCTATTTTTACTGGTGCCTGTGATGCTTTGCATTTTGCAAACATCTTTGTCATCACCAGAAGGCTTTGATGCTGTCTTTAAAAACGTTGCCCTACGTTTTGTGGCATGGATTTTTGTTGCTGCCACCGCTTACCATTTTGTGATGGGTGTGAAGCATTTGCTTGCTGACTGTGGCATGAACGAAGAGTTCAAATCAGGGAAGACAGCGGCGATCATCAGCTTTGTGATTGCCTTTGTCTTGATTGTGGCTTCATTTGTATGGGTGATGTTCTAATGTCAAAAAATAGTTTTAGTGTAAAAAGTGCAATGGGGCTTACAGGTTCAGGCTCTCGTGATTGGTTCTTGCAACGTGCCAGTGCGGTGGTACTTGCCCTATATAGCATTGTTTTGGTGGGTTTTTTCCTGACCAATGATGTAACTTATGACAAATGGCACGCCTTTATGACTTGCTTGTCCATGAAATTATTTACCCTTGTGGCGATTGCGTCATTGGCGTTTCATGCGTGGGTGGGCATGTGGACAGTCTTTACCGACTACGTCAAATCGACAGGACTGCGTTTGGTGTTACAAATTGCTGTGGTAGCGGCGATTTTGGCATACCTGTTTTGGGGTGTGATGATTTTTTGGGGTTAATCTGCCCTTAACTTTTGTCCAAATTTACCATATTTCATAGGAATTAACATGGCATCAGCACAAGATAATACAATTGAAAATATCCCCACGCTTAACTTTGATGCGGTCATCGTTGGTGGTGGCGGTTCGGGCATGCGTGCTTCTTTGCAACTGGTTCAAGGCGGCATGAAAGTTGCTGTTTTAACCAAAGTTTTCCCAACTCGTAGCCACACAGTTGCCGCTCAAGGCGGTATCGGTGCGTCTTTGGGTAACATGAGTCCTGACAACTGGCATTTTCATTTTTATGACACCGTCAAAGGCTCTGACTGGCTAGGCGACCAAGACGCCATTGAATATATGTGCCGTGAAGCACCAAAAGTCGTTTATGAGCTTGAGCACATGGGTATGCCTTTTGACCGTAACGCCGATGGTACGATTTATCAGCGTCCCTTTGGGGGTCATAGTGCCAATTATGGCAAAAAACCTGTACCCCGTGCTTGCGCTGCCGCTGACCGTACAGGACACGCACTGCTACACACTTTGTACCAAAAAAACCTAGAAAAAGGCACGCAATTTTATGTAGAGTGGATTGCCCTTGATCTGATCAAAGATCATAATGGCGACATCAATGGTGTCATCGCTCTTGACCAAGAAACAGGCAATATTTCTGTTTTCCAAGCGCCTACCACCATTTTGGCAACGGGCGGTGCAGGTCGTATCTTTAAGGCTTCTACCAACGCTTATATCAACACCGGAGACGGTTTGGGTATGGCGGTGCGTGCAGGCATTCCTTTGCAAGACATGGAGTTTTGGCAATTCCACCCAACGGGCGTTGCAGGCGCAGGGGTGCTATTGACCGAAGGCTGTCGTGGTGAAGGGGCGATTTTGCGTAACAAGCACGGCGAAGCCTTTATGGAGCGTTATGCCCCAACCCTAAAAGACTTAGCGCCCCGTGATTTCGTGTCTCGCTCTATGGACCAAGAAATCAAAGAAGGTCGTGGCTGTGGACCAAATGGCGATTACATCGTGATGGACATGACGCATTTGGGTCATGCTGAGATCATGAAGCGTCTGCCTTCGGTATTTGAAATCAGCCATAACTTTGGTAACGTGGACATCACTAAAGAGCCCGTGCCTGTAGTACCAACCATTCACTACATGATGGGCGGTATCCCAACCAACATTCACGGACAAGTTACCGTACCCAACCTACAAGGACCTGTGGACGAGCAAGGTCTATATACCGAAGGTCGTGTTGTTAAGGGCTTGTATGCCATCGGTGAATGTGCGTGCGTATCTGTACATGGCGCAAACCGTTTGGGTACTAACTCACTGCTTGACCTTGTGGTCTTTGGTCGTGCGGCAGGTCAGCACATTTTGGACGAATTTGCCAAAGCAGATCACAGCTACAAGCCACTTAATCCCCGTGTTCTTGACTTCACTCAAGCTCGTTTGGACAAACTACAAAATTCAACCGAAGGCTATAACGCTCAAGAAGTGGGCGATGAAATTCGTGCCATCATGCAAGCACACGCTGGCGTATTCCGTACCCAAGCATTGATGGACGAAGGCGTCAAAAAGATTTTAGCCATTGGCGAAAAAGTCCAAAAAATTCATCTGGCAGACAAATCTATGGTGTTTAACACCGCTCGTATTGAAGCCTTGGAAGTTGCCAACCTTTATGAAGTGGCAAAAGCAACCATGATTTCAGCGTCTTTGCGTCATGAATGTCGTGGTGCTCACTCGGTGCTAGATTATGAGAAACCCGAAGATGACAAATATGCACCACTAGGACGTAATGACCATGAGTGGATGAAGCACACCCTTTGGTACTCTGAAGGCAACCGTGTGATTTATAAGCCCGTACGTAAAGTGCCTTTGACTGTGGATTATTGTGAGCCACAAGTGCGTACATTCTAACGGTTATTTTTAATTTAATATTTTGGAGCCAAACAATGAGTCGTGGAACTCGCACCGTAGAGATTTATCGTTACGATCCTGACAAGGACAAAGCCCCTTATATGCAGACATACACCATTGAGCTTTTAGACTCTGATCGTATGTTGCTTGATGTGTT
>JBHAZZ010000032.1:0-2600 GCA_041781275.1 Moraxella sp. | reverse complement strand
CTCTAATAAAAAACAACACACCGATTTTTATTTGCAAAGCACAACAAAACTTTTTAATTATTTTGTAATACTGTACTTTATCACAGATATTTTTGCCATAATTTTGCCATGAATATTACAAATGCTGTTCGTCATCTTAAATGAGCGAATGCCCACAACATTCGCCCCTTGAGATTTTGCCCACCGAAGTGCTGTTTGACAGTTTAAGCGCCGATATGCAAAAAATCGTCCACCAACTGATTCAACAGTTATTGTTAGAAAAACAGCACCACTGACTTAAAGTGCCATCACTTAAACTTCACAGGATATTCTGCATTTTGGGCGTTGGGATAATGGTGTTCGTGCTCCACATCACACTCTGCTCCCACGGTGTCGCCTTTTTCGTCCACAGGTTTTGAGATGTAGCCTGTGCGTTCGTGGACGGGCAGATATTCATGCTCCCACACCATCACCGCTTGCATACAAGTTTGGCGTTGCTCATTGGTTAATTTTGTGCCATTTTCCCATTTACCAATCTCAATGGCAGTGCGAAATTTGGCAACAATGTCAGGGGTTAAGCTGTCTAAAATATCTTGTTTGTTCATGGATTTTCCTTTTAAAATTGCACAATCACGGTCGCCATTCGCCCTGTGGCACTTTTTTTGGCGTGCGTTTGTGCCCGATAAGAATATAAATTTGCAGCAGCATAACTGCACGGCACATCATCAATCATCACCGCAACCGATGACTTTTCAAGCTGAAGTTTTGCCAATTTAACAATGTCTATCAAACACTTATCCTTTTCCTTGTCTTGGATAATTGCCTGATATAGCTCGCTGCCAGTCATGTCCACCAAGTGATGAAGTTGCACCTGAGCCACAATGCGTCGTGCCAGTGTTTTATCAATTTCATAATTGGCTTGGCTGATACACGCCCCTATCACAGCTGTTAAAGACGTATTTACAGGAAAATTATCTAGCGTACGCTGAATAATGCCATTGGTCAAGCCTTGCCAGCCTGCATGAATGCACGCCACCACACCACCACCAAACACCGCAATCGGCACACAATCGGCGGTCATGATGGCAAGTGCTTGCCCACTTTGGCAAGTCATCAATGCGTCTGCCGTTTGTGGTGTGGTGCTTGCTTGGCTGTCATCAATATCCAAAACAATGTCGCTATGGACTTGGTTTAGCCAGTGTATGCTTTGTACTTTGTCATCACTAAGCCGATTTAGGGCGGACAAAAGTTTGGCACGATTTGACAGCACCGCAGCTGGGCTGTCGCCAACGTGCAGCCCCATATTAAATTCGCCATAAATATCGTCTTTGGCAAATTTGTCAAAATGTCCTGCTTGAGTTTGCACCACAAGTACGTTGTCATTTTGATAAAGAATTTTTAAAGGCACATCGGTCATGGGTTATTTTCCATCAAATCATCAATCAGCGTCAGCATATCATCAGGCAATGGTGCATGAAACTCTACCAGTTTTTTATCAGTGGGGTGCATAAATCCAAGGGTGTAAGCGTGCAAGGCTTGACGTGGGAAATCTTGTAACCGTTGTCGCATTTTTGCCGACCAATACCCCCGAACGCCCGTACCATAGACTTTGTCGCCAAGCAACGCAAAACCCAAATGCGACAAATGCACCCGAATTTGATGCGTGCGCCCTGTTTCTAATCGCACATCAAGCAAACTGTAATGCTCGCCCAAGGCTTTGGCGTTGATAATATGCGTGATGGCAGGCTTGCCACTGTCCTTGACCGCCATTTTGGTGCGCTTGGTGCTGTGGCGACCTATTGACAGCTCAATGGTGCTATGGCGCAAAATTTCAGACGGCTGCCCCCATGCGATACATCGATAAAGACGATAGACCGATTTGTCTTTTAGTTGTTCAATCAAATTTAATTGCGCCGCTTTATTGCGTGCCACCACCAACAGTCCTGTAGTGTCTTTGTCTATACGATGTACAAGCCCCGCCCGTGGCAAATGCGCCTGATCAGGAAAATGATACAACAAAGCATTAACCAAAGTGCCCGTGCGATTGCCCGCTCCAGGGTGCACCACAAGTCCTGCAGGTTTATTAATCACCAACACATCAGCGTCTTCATAAATGACATCAAGGGGAATATTTTCGGGCAAATCATCGCCATGCGCTTCTAAATAAGCAGACAAAGTCAGTACATCACCAGACTTAACCCGATATTTGCATTTTTGTACACTGCCATTGACTTGTAATTGCCCAGACTCTATCCACGCCTGTAGCAGCGCCCGAGAAAACCCATCAAACACATCAGCACAAAGTTTGTCCAAACGTATGCCCACTTCGCCATCTGTGACAGTGTGTGTTTGGTTGATGGATTGGGCAAGCTTGGCAAATTCGTCGCCATCGTCTGCCATATCTTCTAAAAGGTCATCAGCTAAAGGTTGTTGGGTCATCATGATACAACTTTATTTAAAATGGATCATTGTAACACATTTTGGGCGCACAAAATCAGGCGTAAATAAGAATGTTAAATTTGTTGTATTTTGTGGTAAACTAGCCGATATTTTAGTTAGATGGATTGCTTGATGAATACCCAAATTATAAAAGTTTGCAGCCTGACTTTGATGACCGCCCT
>JBHAZZ010000031.1:0-2530 GCA_041781275.1 Moraxella sp. | reverse complement strand
TCTTGCCATGTCACCATCGGTCAGCGATGCACTGACTCAGCTACACACCACCGCTCGCAAGCACGGTGTCAAAGTCGCTGTCAGCTTTGCCGACCCTGCTGTGGTCAAATTCGCCAAAGATGGTCTATTAGCCATGCTTAATCGTGGTGTGGATGCGGTGTTTTGTAACTTTGAAGAAGCGACACTATTTGCCGAAGCAGATGGTGAAGCCGGCCCTGTCAATGCTTTGCTTAAATACAGCGACCTTGTGGTCATCACCAATTCAGACAAGCCTGCCATCATCGCTTGTCGTGGTGATACTGGCATCATCGAACATCACATCGATGCCGTCGCTGTCAGCCAAGTCGTCGATACCAACGGTGCAGGCGATAACTATGCCGGTGCGTTCTTGTATGGTTTATCCGAAGGGCTAGAATTGCCCGTCTGTGGTAAGCTTGCCGCCGAAGTCGCCGCCGCCATCGTCAGTCAGTTCGGCCCGCGCCTAAGTGTGGCAGACTATCAAGCGATTAAAGCCAAAACGCTATAAGCTACGCCATCATAAAAGCAAAAAAAATCAACCGCTTATTGAGAGATGGGCGGTTGATTTTTTTGACCGAAATATTAGCACTATCAATTTTTGCTAGCGCTGTTTAAAACACAAAATCGTAATCTTCTTGTACGGTTGATTTATTATACAGCCTTTCATCCGTTGTGATAATTTTAATTCTCTCACTTTCCGATATTTGAATTTGTTTTAATTCATCTAATAGATTATCAAATTCTACAGTGTCTGCCAAAACAAATTTATCGATACCCATGTAGCTATTTTCTGGCTTGCGTCTAGTAACCACTCCCTTTGCATCTAAAGTGATTACGTAGCATTTGGCATTGCGGTGTACATACTTGGTTGCCATTGCTTCTAAATCCGCCTGCTTCCAGCGCTCTCTTAATGAGGTCTTTGCACTAATAGTAATTGGCGTTTTGCTATTATACAGAACAATATCAAGGGTTGCATTTGGTACAAAAGCCAATTTTGCTTGCGCATAAACCGGCTCAATTCCCTGTCTAACCAAGGCAATAACCAATAAGTGTTCAAAAACTTTACCATTGACAGAGTTCTTGGATGGAAATTCCTCTTGGTACTTTGACCAATAAAAATCGATGAATTGACTTGGTGTCAATTGGGGATTGATGGGATATTTACCAATCAAATCTTTTACAATATTTTCCGCATTTGATTTACTAGCAGTCATCTTAAACCTCCAATTTTTTAAGGATTTGCTCTGCTACCGCCTTGATTGCAGGCACCGCCACAGAGTTGCCAAATTGTTTATACGCAGATGCATCCGCCACTGGAATAATATAATTCTCAGGAAATCCTTGCAATCTTGCCCATTCTCTTGGTGTCATTTTTCGAATCCCTTCACGATTAACTTCGCCCTTAATCTTGGTTGTTGGTGTAAAATCAGTAATTCTATCATCAACAACCAAATTTCGCTCACGCCCCATACCGCCAACAACAATTGCATTGGCAATGCCGTCATTGGCAATAATCTCATAACCGAACCCATTGCCTTTGTTTGCATGGCGTTCTTTATGTTTACGCAAAGTATCCAAATATTGTGTTGATAGATAATATTTGGTTGGCACTACTTGTTTTTCACGAATATCCATAAAGCAAGAATCAATATTTAATGGCTGTGGGTATAAAAATCCATCAACCAAAGTATCTTTATGGAATCCAACAATAAAAATACGCTCTCGGTTTTGTGGTACGCCAAAATCTTTTGCATTTAAAATTTGTGGATTGGGAACAAAATACCCCAAATCATCTCTCAAAACACTCAAAATAGTTGCAAGCGTTTTTCCTTTGTCGTGATTGGTCAAGCCCTTAACATTTTCCAAAAAAAATGCCTTAGGTTGATGCTTTTGGATAATTTTAGCAACATCAAAAAATAAAGTACCACGAGTATCTTCAAAACCACCCCTTTTACCAGCAATAGAAAAAGCTTGGCAAGGAAATCCGGCACATAAAATATCAAATTTAGCAGGAATGTGGCTTTTGGTCTCTTCTAAGGTGATATCTCCGTATGGCACTTCGCCAAAATTAGCAAAATAAGTTTTTTGGGCGTGTTTATCCCACTCACTAGAAAATACACAGCGACCACCCAAGCTTTCCATAGCCAAGCGAAAACCACCAATACCTGCAAATAAATCAATAAAAGTAAATTGATTCTGCGTGGTTTCGGACTGTTTTGTAGGTTTTTCAAATAGATCCTGTTGCATTATTATCTATAACTCAATTATTCATCACGAGTTTAAAACAACAAAACAGCAGTCCAACTGCCGTTTTGTGTAAGTCCTTTGGGTACTTTACAAAATGCCAAATCACTTATAATACGCATTATCCGCCACGCTGTGGTCGGTGCTATCCACCACTTGGGTTAGCTCAGGGATGGATTGCTTAAGCTGTACTTCCACGCCTTGACGCAAGGTCACATCCACCGCCGAACAGCCTTGACAGCCGCCGCCGAATTTGAGCACCGCTGTC
>JBHAZZ010000030.1:0-4991 GCA_041781275.1 Moraxella sp. | reverse complement strand
CCATGGAGCAAATCAAGGGTTTGTTTGTGCTGACGGGGGGCAGCGTGATGGTAACATTGGCATGGGGCGGCGTTTTGGGATCGGGCTGATTGTCATAGGTAACTTGCACCATTTCGGGGCTGATTTTGGACAAATCCACGCCTGCCAGCACTCGCCCTTTGGCAATAAACAGCCCCTTTTGTTCGTCCTGCCACAGTTTTTGCCAAGAACCTTCTTTATTTGCCGTAATGACCGTATCAATGCCAAAGGCGACCGACTGTAACCGTGCCATTTTTTGAATGTCCGTTACCACCCCATCACGACTGATGGCGGACACAGCAGGGGTGTTTTGCTGATTAAAAAACCAGACCGCCACCGCAATTAGTGCCAACAAACAAATCCCCAAAAGAGACTTTATCACGTTATTTTTTGTCATTTTGCACCCAAAATCATTGCTTTGCTTTGTTCTATGCTTTGTATGTAAGGACAATTTCACATTTATCAAAAAAATTGGTTGCATAGTTACCAAATTTTACTTTAAGATAGTCAGTTTCATTAATTTTATTTTTGAGCAATGTTATGAAAGCCAGTAATTTTACCTTTGCCACACTTCGCCAAAACCCAAGCGATGCCGATGTCGTTTCCGCCCAACTGATGCTGCGAGCAGGACTGATTCGTAAACTTGCGTCAGGGCTTTATGTTTGGCTACCGATGGGACTGCGTGTGCTAAAACGTGTAGAAAAAATCGTTCGTGAAGAAATGGACAAGGCAGGCGCTCAAGAACTGTTGATGCCTGTTACTCAGCCTGCCGAACTGTGGCAAGAGTCAGGACGTTGGGACGACTACGGGGCAGAATTATTGCGTTTTAAAGACCGCCATGAGCGTGATTTTGTGCTAGGTCCAACGCACGAAGAAGTCATCACCGACATTGCCCGCAATGAACTAAACAGCTACAAACAACTTCCCGTTTGTTATTATCAAATCCAAACCAAATTCCGTGATGAAATTCGCCCCCGCTTTGGTATCATGCGTGCCAGAGAATTTACCATGAAAGACGCTTATTCTTTTCATATAGACAAAGACTCTTTGGGCGAAACATACAACGTAATGTACGAAGCTTATAGCCGAATTTTTAGCCGTTTAGGGCTGAATTTTCGGGCGGTAGAAGCCGATACAGGCTCTATTGGGGGATTTGCCAGCCACGAATTTCATGTGCTTGCTGACAGTGGTGAAGACGACATCGCTTTTTCTAGCGAATCAGAATTTGCCGCCAACATAGAACTTGCCGCCGCAGTTTGCCACGACACTCGCCCTGCACCCACCCAAGAACGTCAAGACGTAGATACGCCTGATATGCCAACGTGCGAACAAGTGGCAGAGCATTTGGGCATTGACCTAAAACAAACGGTAAAAACACTCATCGTCAAAGGCTCTTATAGCGATGAACGTCCCGATATGCCCAAATTTGTGGCACTGGTTTTGCGTGGCGACCACACCCTAAACGAAATCAAAGCCGAAAAATTGCCCCAAGTTGCCAGCCCCTTTACCATGGCAAGCGAAGAAGAAATTCAAGCCTTGGGACTTTTAAAAGGCTATATCAGCGTAGATTTGGCAAAATATGGCATGCCCGTAATCGCTGACAATAGCGCCAGTGTACTGGCAGACTTTGTGTCGGGCGCTAACGTACTGAACAAACACACTACAGGCATGAACTGGGACAGAGACGCCACCTACCTAAGCGCCGCCGACATTCGTAACGTGGTAGAAGGCGATCCGTCCCCCGATGGCAAAGGCGTGATCACCATCAAACGTGGCATTGAAGTGGGTCATATTTTCCAATTGGGCGACAAATATTCAGACGCTCTAAACTGCACCGTCCTTGGCAAAGAAGGCAAACCCGTTACTTTGATGATGGGCTGTTATGGCATTGGTGTCAGTCGCATTATTGCCGCCGCCATTGAACAAAACCACGACGAAAACGGCATTATTTGGGCAGACACCCCCGACCCTGCCGACAACATCGCCCCCTTTAGCGTGGCGGTCGTTCCCATGAAATCCAAAGACGGCAGCGCCGAAGCCAAAGCCGATGAACTTTATCAAACGCTCATGCAACGTGGGGTCAATGTACTGCTTGACGACCGTGATGAGCGTGCAGGGGTCAAATTTGCCGACCTTGAACTTGTGGGCATTCCTGAGCGTATCGTGGTGTCAGAGCGCAACCTTGCCGAAGGTAAATACGAATACGTCAAACGCAGCACTGGCGAAAAACTGATGTTAAGTTTGGACGAATTATTGGCAAAATTTTAATCGCTAAACGCCCAAAAAAAATTCCACAGCAGCCCCTTTTAGGGGTTGTTTTGATTTAATATTCACTCAATTTAGCAACCACTTTATCACAGTAATCAAAATAAATTCATTTTTAGAATTATTCACGCATACCTAAAACAAAACCCCCAAACATCACGTTTAGGGGCTTTGTTGGTTAAGCCATCAATAATCACGGTGTTCACTGATGATTTTTAGGTCAGGATAACTCATGACGATGTCGTATTCTTGATAGTCTTTGTAGGCTTCAACTTCCAATACAGGCTTACCAAAATGACCTTCAACATCAATATCCGCAATCGTATAGCCTTTTTGAATGAGCGTTTGTTCAGCCGTTTTTAGGACGCTGTCAAAATTGGGATCTTGATAGGTTTTGTATTCAATCCAATCATCACCGGCATAAGCCACACCGCCACCGATAGCGCCAACCATCACCACGCTTACTGCCAATAACATTGCTTTTAGTTTCATGATAAATACCTTTTGTTGGTTAAAGATGTTTTGCTTTGATATCATCATAACAAACAAAAGACAGCACACACTTAGCAAGCCCGTTTTTTATTTAAAATAATTCCTTTAAACCACTCTCATCGGAATGCCCTGCGCCGCCATAAATTGCTTGGCTTCGCCGATACTGTGAATGCCAAAATGAAAAATACTTGCCGCAAGGACAGCGTCTGCACCACCTTGTAATACACCATCTACAAGGTGCTGTAAATTACCCACCCCACCTGAAGCAATCACAGGAATATTAACCTTATCGCTGATGGTGCGTGTCAATAACAAATCATAGCCTTGGCGTGTGCCATCGCCGTCCATGCTGGTTACCAAAAGCTCGCCTGCGCCCCGTTTGGTCATCTCCACCGCCCATTCAATGGCGTCAATGCCTGTCGCCTTTCTGCCGCCATGCGTAAAAATTTCAAAGCCCACAGAGCCGTCCGTACGCTGTACCCGCTTTGCGTCAATAGACACCACAATGCACTGACTGCCAAAACGGGCGGCAGCGTCATTAACCAAATCAGGATTGGTGATGGCAGCAGAATTAATGCCGACTTTGTCCGCCCCTGCATTTAACAGTTGGCGAATGTCTTCAATTTTGCGCACACCACCACCCACCGTCAGCGGAATAAAGATGGATTTGGCAATTTTTTCTACCATATGATAGGTGGTGTCCCGACCGTCCGATGTGGCGGTGATGTCCAAAAAAGTGATTTCGTCCGCCCCTTGGTCGTTATAGCGTTTGGAAACTTCCACAGGGTCGCCTGCGTCCTTGATGTCCACAAAATTTACCCCTTTGACGACACGACCATTTTCAACATCAAGGCAAGGAATTAGGCGTTTGGCTAACATAAATTTTCCTTATCATACTACAAAAGCCTTATTATAACGCAGTCATCATAAAAAATTCGTAAATTCGCCAAAAAGCCGTTAAAATAAACACTTTCTTTTTGTGCCGTTAGGAAATCTTATGTCTGTTTATACCCACCTGTCCGAAGATGAATTTTTTGCGTTTTGTGGTTTGTTTGGTGTCAAATTCAAAAAAGCCATTCCCATCGTCCAAGGGGTGAAAAATTCCAACTGGTTTGTGCAGACAGATGGCGACGAAGGCAATGAGTTTTCTTATGTGTTTACTTTGTATGAAGAGCGTGTGCCTGCCGACATCATGAAAATGGCAACGGTCATGCACGCCTTAAAGGACAAATTGCCGATTGCACCACCTTTGGTTAAGCTCACCGCCAAAGGCAATCAAATCGGTGAAGACTGCGTCATGCGTTATGAGAATAAAGCCATTTTGGTCGTGCCAAAATTGGCAGGCAGCCACCCTACCCAAACAGATGAGGTGATGTGCTATGAGATGGGCAAGGCATTGGCGGTATTGCATGACACCTTGACCACGCTACAGCCTGCCGAAGACTATGGCGTGCCACTGTATGACTGGGCGAGAGTCAAAGAGCGTGAAACTGCCTTTATGCCGACCGATGAAGCGCGCTTGATGAACGACATTTGGACAGCATATGCCAATTTGCCAAGCGATCTGCCAAAAGGGCTTTGCCATCTGGATATGTTTACTGACAATACCTTGTGGGATTTTAGTGCAGAGACGCCACGCTTGACAGGCTTGCTTGATTTTACTGAAGTGTCTGTTGAGCATTATTTGATGGATGTGGCAATCACTATCAACGATTTTTGTACCACTTGGGGCAATGCCACCGATGGTGAGAGCGTGAATTTTGATACTGCCAAGATGGATGCCTTTATCGCAGGCTATGAGAGTGTACGAGCATTGACAGCGGATGAAAAAACCGCACTGCCTGTGATGCTTGCTTTTAGTGCGACCATCTTTTGGCTGCTACGCCTAAATGTCATCTATTATAACCGTGAACAAGGGCGTACCGGCGATGACATTATGGTCAAAAATCCTGATTTGATGAAACGCTTGGCAAGCTATCATTGGGGGCGAGTCTAAGCAAGGATCAAGGACGATAAATACGCCAAGATGGATGGATGATGATTGCACCGATTATAAATAGCTTAATCCCATTGGGCCTGTGTATTTTGACAGGCTTTGTGCTAAAGCATCAAGGGTTTTTGAGTGCCAAGACTTGGCAGCAGTTAGATAGGCTCAATTATTATTTGCTGTTCCCTGCGCTATTGTTCCTAAACTTGGCGACAGCGGACATGAATTT
>JBHAZZ010000029.1:0-3890 GCA_041781275.1 Moraxella sp. | reverse complement strand
GTTTTACAGGGGCAATGGTCAAAGGGATTGCTTATCCTGCTTATACCACGACCGTTTATAATATTGAAGTTGAAGATTATCATACTTATTTTGTAGGAAATGCACAAATTTTAGTCCACAATACCAATTGTGGTAAAACAAGGCTGGAGTTGATGAACGACAATTTGAAAAAATCAAGGGGTTGGTAACAGTTGTCAATGATGGTGCTTATGCTGTAGATTTTATCATTACAGGTGGACAAGTTCATGATGTCAAAATTGCACCAACTTTGGTTGATAGAAACGACCTAACAAGCACTCAAATATTAAGTGCTGATAAAGGGTATGATTGCGATACTCCAAGAAAGAAAATTGGGCAAACAGGTACAGTCCCCAATATTCCAAAGAGATCTAATAGTCAATCAAAAATCATGCTATGATTGGTATATGTATAAAACCAGACATTTAGTAGAAAATACTTTTGCAAAGTGTAAACATTTTAGAGCAGTTGCTACGCACTATGATAAATTATGAGTCTGTTATCAAAGCACAGTAGCATTAGCTTTTATTTGTCAATGGATTAAATTGTTGTGAATTGTTAGGGTGTCTTACAAACAAAAATCCAAATTTAACCGAAATTAGCCCAAGAATGCTAAATGGTTATGTAGAAATTATTCTTTCACAGCAATCATTAAATTAAAAATACGCCAAACAGTTAATAAAAAAACCCATCACCAAATGACGCTTTATTCAATCACGGCGATGGGTTTGATAACAAAAAATCAGCTTTCAATGGCTTGGCGTAATTGCGCTGCCAAACGAGCCAGTTCGTCCCCGTCCGCCATTTTGTCTTCGTGTTTGCCAAGATGGTGTAAATGCGTGGGGATTAAATGCACATGATAATGAAACACGCTTTGTCCTGCGTCTTTGCCGTTTAATTGCATTTGCACCACCCCTTGTACGCCCAGCACCGCACGTTGGGCTTTGATGACTTTTTGGGCAGTGGCAAAAATCGCTGTCGCATATTCAAGGGGCAAATCGCTCAGTTCCACCGCTTGACATTTACCAATCACCAACACATGACCTGTCGCCTGTGGCATGACGTCCATAAAGGCCAGTGTTTTGTCGTCTTCATAGACTTTATGGCAAGGAATCTCACCCCGTAAAATTTTGGCAAAAATGTTATTATCGTCATAAGTCATGGTTTGCTCCTTGATTTGGCGTTTGATTACACGGTAAAAATATCTATTGTAGCATAAGTTTTGCCTTTAATTTAACTGCTTTGCCCTTATTAAATGAACACCAATAAAATCAAGGAAAAACCCATGACCACAACCTTTGTCCTACAAGAACTTTTGACCGATCCCGATGTGCCATTTCGGGTGCATAATGTCAAAATAGAAAAACTCATCTGCACGCCTGATTTGCCCTTAATGCTCCTTGCCCATTATGACAGCCTAAGCGATGAACTTAAAGAAACGCACCCTTTAACGCCCGATTTGCTCCTGCGCATGAATGACAAAGTTACCACCAAGCAGGCGTGTGAAATTCTAGGCGTACCGCAAGGCAGCATACAAGCTGCCACCCACATCAAAATCAGTGGCACAACCGTCATTGTTTGCGATGATTTTCCACTTGCTTTGCACTTACATTTTACCAACACCGCCAAAGAAACCCAAACCATGTACGGCGTAAGTCATGGCGACTTAATCAAAGCCCAAGCCGAAAATTTCCTGTTGACAGGCAATGTCAATGTTTTACACAAAAACCCCCAAAAAACCTTGATAAGCCTAGACAATCACGACAATGAACTGACCATTGACACCAATGATGGCTACACCACACTACCCAACGTTCACGCTTTGGCGACCACGGGCGTGTTAAACGAATTAAAATCTCGCTCGCCACACGCTTTACATTTTTTACAAGAAGCCATCGTCTCTAAAGTGCTGAGTACTGCCGAAGAAATGGGCTTAATTTAAGCAGTCATCGTCTTTGTAAGCAAACATGACAAAAGGCGTTGTGGTTTGGTAAATCGTTTAAAATATGAGCAATTTTAGACAGCGCCGCAAAATCCTTTGCTAGTTAATTTGGGACGAACGTGGTAAGATATAAGGGCAATTTGTCAAAAAAATAAGGAATAACAATGCTGATTGAATTTACAAAAATGCACGGCTTGGGTAATGATTTTATGGTCATTGATTTGGTAACGCAGCGAATGACCTTAACCAGTGAACTGGTCAGACTGCTTGGCGATCGCCATTTGGGTATCGGCTTTGATCAACTGCTGATCGTTGAGCCGCCAAGCCGCCCCGATGTGGATTTTAAATACCGTATTTTTAATGCTGATGGACAAGAAGTTTCCCAATGTGGTAACGGGGCACGCTGCTTTGCGTCCTTTGTGCAGGCTCGCAAACTTTCTTTTAAACAGCGCCTAAAAGTAGAAACCGCCAGTGGTATCATCACCTTGACCACCGATCGGTATGGCTGGGTACAAGTGGACATGGGTAAACCCAAATTTGAGCCCCATGAAATTCCTTTTGCCCCCAAAGCCATCACCAAAATTGGCAATTCTTATCGTTTAGATGTGGACGGCACGCCCGTTTCTTTGTATGTTGCCAACATGGGCAATCCACACGCCGTCATCAAAGTGGACGATGTACTGACCGCCGATGTCGCCAAACTGGGTCGTGCCATTGAATCGCACGAAGCTTTCCCCGAACGAGTCAATGTCGGCTTTGTGCAAGTGGTCAATCAGCGTCATATTCGTTTGCGTGTCTTTGAGCGTGGCGTGGGCGAAACACAAGCCTGTGGTACAGGGGCGTGTGCGGCGGTCGCTGTTGGCATTAAAGAAGGCTGGTTAGACGAAGGGGTGGACATCAGAGCGCAGCTTTATGGGGGCAGCCTTGCGGTGCGTTGGCAAGACGGCTATTCGGTGATGATGACAGGCCCAACCAGTTTCGTTTATGAAGGGGTGTTTAGCCCTGACGGACTGGCAGCCAGTGCAGGCATTCGCTTAGCGCCCGAAACCGATTACGAAGACTAAGACTTGTGGACATCATTAATAGCCTTATCTTTATCATCGGCTTGGGTCTTATCTTGATGACGGTGATAAGTTTTGGTTATTTGCTGTTTCGGTTTTTGTTTGGTCAGGTCATCTTTGAAACCAAGCTCATGGCAGGCACTCATCAGCTTAACATAAGCCGTTCTAGGTGGTATGGCATTTGGATACATCGTGATTTTTTTAATTTAAAAGCTCGCTGTCGTGTCAGTCTCAAAGACGCTCACGCAACTCCCATCAAAACCTACCCAACATTTTTGTTTGCACGGTCGCTTGATGGGCTTTATTTATACCGTTATGCCAAGCTTGATGCCCAAACTTATACCCTAACCGCCCCAGGCAATCCCAAACAGCAACGCTGCCAGTTAAAACGCACCTTACCTGAATATTACTTTTTGATTTGGCTTTTGGGGTGCGTTGTGTTTGGCGGTTTGGGCATTTATGTGATGACACTTTTAGCAAAAGCGCCATTTGTCCTATAAAATGCAAATTTTGCGATCTTTATGCAAATAGTTATAGTCCTACTCACCATTTTGTC
This sequence comes from Moraxella sp., assembly GCA_041781275.1. Classification (GTDB taxonomy): domain Bacteria; phylum Pseudomonadota; class Gammaproteobacteria; order Pseudomonadales; family Moraxellaceae; genus Moraxella. The sequence continues at coordinate 313 of JBHAZZ010000029.1, read as the reverse complement.
TTTTGTGTTGGCATTTGCGCCTTTGTTTTATGTCATGTATCGCATGGCTTTTGGCAAAGAAATTGCTCGTTTTGCCCTAACACCCACCCCAAAAGGCGAGCAAACCCTAACCATCACCAAACAGGGCTATTATGCCATTTGGGTGCAAGGCAAGCTTTTTACTCGCCCCAAACACCGTAAATTTCCTTTGCGTTTGTATGACCGTCTAGGCAATCCCATCAAAACACGCCGCCATCTGATGAGAGTCAGCAAAACGTCTTTTACTCACGGCTCTTATGCCTTATCTTATGCCAAACTTGATGTGGGCACTTAT
>JBHAZZ010000028.1:0-8788 GCA_041781275.1 Moraxella sp. | reverse complement strand
TTAAAAATTGTGATAAAATGACACACTTTTATAAATACCGTTGAAATGTTATGGATTGGTTGAAAGAGCTCATAAAAAATCTCCCTTTGGACGATATCAGCAATGCGTTGGCGGGGGTTATCGCATGGTGGAGCAAGTTTGTTGAAGGTGTGCCAGACAACGAATTGCCCTTTTATACCTATGTGGGTGCGTCCGTCATTGTGCTGATTGTAGCACCTTTGGTGTTTCGCATTTTTCCCCGTACGGTGGCGAGCGTTTTGTGGATACTTTCGGTGGCGGTACTTTTGACCCCTGGAGACACACTGGCAGGCACAGGACAAGTTGCCCCAGCCATCGCAGGTGTGGCGCATGGCGTTTTGATGAAAGATTACGCAGGGGCGTGTTATGCTGGTTTGCCAATTTTGACCGTGTTTGTTTGTTTGTTATTGGTTGGTGCCATTTGGCAAATTTTGCGGGGCGTGATTGAGCGTAACATCGCCAAAGCCAAAGAACTTGCCCAAATTCAAGAAGAAAAACGAAAATTGGCTGAGTTTACCGATTCTGACAGCAAAACTGTATAATTTTTCTTTGCTTTGTCTAAAAAATCGTATATAATAAGCACTTTGTGAAAACATTGTGCTTAATTTTTGAGCAAATACTTTACAATCTCCTTGCTACCGCTGTTGGTGGTGGCTGTTTCAATCCGTAGGGAGTCCTTATGAGACATTATGAAGTGGTGCTACTGGTGCACCCAGACCAAAGCAACCAAGTTGCTGATATGGTTACTAAGTATCGTTCTATCGTAGAAGAAAATGGCGGTGCTAACCATCGTTTAGAAGACTGGGGTCGTCGTCAATTGGCTTATCCAATCAACAAGATCCACAAAGCGCATTATGTGCTATTAAACATTGAATGTAATGATACTACACTAGCCCAACTAGAAGAATTGTTTAAATACAACGATGCTATTATCCGTAGCCTAGTTATCCGCCGTGAAGGTGCCATCACTGAGCAGTCTCCGCTTGCCAAAGAAGCCGAAGACAAACGCACCCGCAAAGCCAACCGCCGTAACGAAATTCGCACCCAAGACGGTGAGAATGACGCTGACAGCGAATAACTGATTAAAGGAGATTATCATGGCACGTTTTTATCGTCGTCGTAAGTTCTGCCGTTTTACCGCTGAAGGCATTAGCCACATTGATTACAAAGATGTAGAATTGCTAAAACAATACATCAGCGAAAATGGCAAAATTGTTCCTAGTCGTATCACTGGTACTTCTAACAAATATCAACGTCAGCTAGCAGTAGCCATCAAACAAGCTCGCTACTTGGCGCTACTACCTTATACTGATAACCACAAGTAAGCCATAACGGAGAAAAATCATGCAAGTTATTCTATTACAGCGTGTCGTTAATCTTGGCAAACTTGGCGAAACCGTTGAAGTAAAAGCAGGTTACGGTCGCAACTATCTAATCCCACAAGGTAAAGCACTGCCAGCCAACGCAGCCAACATCGCAAAATTTGAAGCACGTCGTGCCGAACTTGAAGCAGTAGAAGCCGCTGAGCTTGCTGAAGCTCAAAAACGTGCCGATAACCTAGCCGATGTGAATGTTATCATGCGTGCCAAAGTGGGCGACGAAGGCAAATTGTTCGGCTCTATCGGTACTCGTGATATTGCCGACGCATTGACCAAATCAGGATTGCCTGTGGATCGTTCAGAAGTTAAACTTCCCGAAGGTTCATTCCGTCAAGTGGGTGAGTACAAAGTTACCATTCAGTTGCACCATGACATCAGCGCTGACATCGTTGTTACCATCTTGTCAGAAGATGCTGAAGTTCAACAAGACGAAGATGATGAATAATTTTTATCATTGACATCTTTATTATTGACATCAAAAACCTCAAGACTTATGTTTTGGGGTTTTTTATTTGCATAAAAAACAGCTTATATTACGCTTGTAAAGCCAAAATAAATTGATGGCTAAACCATCAAAGAACAAGAAAAATGACTTTATGGTCAGTCGTTCGCTGCATTTTGATTGTTGGTTGTCAATAAGGCTGATAAATCAGCCGTTTGGCGCAGGATAAGGCACATATAAATTTTTAACTTATTGATTTTATTTATATTATTTATTTTATCATAGATATTGTGTTTTTATAAATGTAAAATACAAGATATTGTGATAAATGTTTGACATGAGATGGATTTTATACAATCAAAGTTGCTAATGCTTGTTTATTATTTCTGTATTATTGCTATAAATTTATTATATGTTACTAAATATTATTAGGTAAAAAATTAATTTGGTTTCAGGATAACAGATGTGATAAGATTGCCAAATTATTAAGGCATAATCAAGCGGGCTTAGGATTGGTGTTGGGCTGCAAAGGACGATTAAAAAAATTTCTAAAATTGCAGCCACCATTGATTTTGCTAGACCTTTAGCTGGCCTGACTTTAGGTTTTGATTAATAATATGGATGAGCGAAATTTTGTTTTTCGTTGATAAGTTATGGTTTTTGACCATATCTGTTGCATGGAGAAAAATTATGGATGAAGTTCAGGTAGAACGAATTCTACAAAACCCTAAGTTCAAAACATTAGTGGCAAAAAAACGCAACTTAAGTTGGAGTTTGGCGGCACTGATGTTGTTTATCTACATTGGTTTCACCTTGTTGGTTGCCTATAATCCAGATTTTCTACGCACGTCAATCAGCGGTGGCGTAGTAACTTGGGGTATTCCTTTGGGAATTGGCGTGATTGTGATTTCATTTGTATTATGTGGCGTTTACTCTTTTGTTGCCAATAATTCATTTGATAAGCTTAACCAAGAAGCCATGGAAGAGGTAGAGGCGATTGCCCACGAGAAAGGAGTCTCAAAATGAAATTTTCAATCAAACATATGGCAATGATGGCGGCGGGAGCTTTGCTGTCTAGCCCTGTCATGGCGGCAGCTTTAGAAGGCGAAGCGCAAAAGCAAGCAACCAACTGGACGGCGATCATCATGTTTGCCATCTTTGTGGGGGCGACACTATTTATCACCAAGTGGGCAGCCAAACAAACCACGTCTGCTCAAGATTTCTATACCGCAGGTGGTGGTATTTCAGGTTTCCAGAACGGACTTGCCATTGCTGGCGACTATATGTCAGCAGCGTCGTTTTTGGGTATTTCGGCGATGGTTTTTGCATCAGGTTATGATGGACTGCTATACTCACTAGGCTTTATGGTGGGTTGGCCAATCGTACTTTTCTTGATTGCAGAGCGTTTGCGTAACCTTGGTAAATATAACTTGTCTGACGTTGTTTCGTTCCGTTTGGACGAAAAACCTGTGCGTACCATGGCGGCTTACAGCTCACTGGTGGTTGTGGCGTTTTATTTGATTGCACAGATGGTTGGTGCAGGTCAGCTTATCAAGCTACTGTTTGGTTTGGACTATAACATTGCGGTTGTTGTCGTTGGTCTATTGATGATGGCATACGTTATTTTTGGTGGTATGCTTGCAACCACTTGGGTACAAATCATCAAAGCGGTCATGCTATTGTCTGGCGCAACCTTTATGGCATTGATGGTACTTAACCATGTGGGCTTTAGCTTCTCTGGTATGTTTAGCCAAGCCATTGATGTGTATGCACAAGTTCATGAAAAAACTGCCGAAGAAGCCCAAAAAATCATGGGTCCAACCAGTTTGGTTAAAAACCCCATTGATGCCTTGTCTTTGGGACTTGCGTTGATGTTCGGTACCGCAGGTTTACCACACATTTTGATGCGTTTCTTTACAGTGTCTGACGCCAAAGAAGCTCGTAAATCTGTTGTTGTTGCAACTGGTTTTATCGGTTACTTCTACCTACTAACCTTTATTATTGGCTTTGGTGCTATCCTTTTGGTTGCTCAAAACCCTGCTTACCTTGACGTGGCAAAAATGGCAATCAGTGGTAAATTGGAGTTGCTTGGCGGTAACAACATGGCAGCCATCCATCTAAGCCATGCTGTTGGTGGTAACTTGTTCTTAGGTTTCATTTCTGCGGTTGCTTTCGCCACCATTTTGGCGGTTGTTGCAGGTTTGACATTATCAGGGGCTTCTGCCATCTCGCATGACTTGTATGCCAACGTATATCGTAAAGGTCAAACTACGCCTGAATCTGAACTAAAAATGTCAAAAATCGCTACTTTAGGTTTGGCAATTTTGGCAATGATTTTGGGTATCTTGTTTGAAAAACAAAACGTTGCGTTCATGGTTGGTTTGGCGTTTGCCGTGGCTGCTTCTGCCAACTTCCCAGTACTAGTATTGTCCATGTTCTGGAAAGGTTTAACCACTCGTGGTGCGGTGATCGGTGGTTTTGCAGGTCTGATTAGTGCGGTTATTTTAATCAGTTTGACCAAAGCCGTTTGGGTAGATACCTTAAAATTGGGTGAGCAAGCCATCATTAGCATGAGCAACCCTGCCATCTTCTCTATGGCTATCTCTTTCATCTGCTGCTGGTTCTTCTCTATTACTGACAAATCAGCCCGTGCAGAAGCTGAGAAAAAGGCTTTCGATCAACAGTTTGTGCGTTCAATGACAGGTATCGGTATCTCTGGTGCTTCTGACCACTAAACCATTGACAAACACCCATAATAAAAGCTCCAACTTCGGAGCTTTTATTTTTTGACCTTTTATTTTGACCGCTTAAGCCAGTTTGGCGCCAATCACCATGTCATCGGGCAAAATGACCAGTTGTAATTTGCCGTCTTTTTCGGCGGACAAGATCATGCCTTCGGACATACCAAACTTCATTTTGCGGGGTGCAAGGTTGGTAACACAAACGACTTTTTTGCCTACCAAGGTTTCAGGCGCATAAAATTTGGCGATACCACTAAAGACATTGCGTGGGGTTTCTTCACCCACATCAAGACTAAACTGTAACAGTTTGTCCGCCCCTTCCACTTTATTACAAGCCATCACATACGCCACAGTCATCTCTGCTTTGGCAAAGTCATCGATGCTGATGTGTGCGGTGTCTGCGCTTGGCTTTTGACTGCCTTTTTGGGGCTCTGCTGCGGGTGTTAGATTTTCTTTGGAAGCATTCACCATGGCGTCAATTTTGTCCTTATCAATGCGATTCATCAAGGGTTTAAAGGGGTTGATGGTGTGCCCAAGAAGTGGGGTATGGCGACTGTCAAAGTCTAGGCTGTCAATGTTCAAAAACGCCTTGGCATTTTGGCTAAGGTCTGGCAATACAGGCGCAAGATAAACCATGATTTGACGGAACAAATTTAAAGCGACCGTACAAACGTCTTGTACTTCTTGTTGTTTGCCGTCTTCTTTGTTTAATGCCCATGGTTTTTTGGTGTCAATGTATTCGTTTGCCATGTCCGCCACGCTCATGGTAAGGCGCATGGCACGAGAAAATTCTCTGTCGTTATATGCCTGTGCAATGTCGTCGCCAATAGCAATGGCTTTGGCAAGCAGTTCGGGTTCAGCGCAGTTATCGGACAGTACGCCGCCATGATTTTTGTGGATAAAGCCCGCTGAGCGACTGGCAATATTGACCACTTTGCCAACCAAGTCGCTATTGACCTTTTGCATGAAATCGTCAAGATCAAGATTGATGTCTTCCACGCTTGATGACAATTTGCTGGCGAAGTAATAACGCAGATATTCGGGGTGTAAATGTTCAAGATAGGTGTCGGCTTTGATGAATGTGCCCCGAGATTTACTCATTTTTTCGCCATTAACCATCAAAAAGCCATGAGCATTAATGCCTGTAGGGGTGCGATACCCTGCGCCGTCCAGCATGGCAGGCCAAAATAAGGCGTGAAAATACACGATGTCTTTGCCGATGAAGTGATACAGTTCAGTTTGGCTGTCTTTTTTGAAATACTCATCAAAATCAATGCCTTGTTTGTCGCAAAGATTTTTAAAACTTGCCATATAGCCCACAGGCGCATCAAGCCACACATAAAAATATTTGTCGGGTTCATCGCTTGGGGTGTCAGGAATTTTAAAGCCAAAATAAGGTGCGTCTCGGCTGATGTCCCACGGCGCAAGCCCTGACTCAAACCACTCTCCCAATTTATTGGCAATGGACGACTGTAATCGGTTGTCGCTGGTTGTCCACGCTTTTAAAAAGTCATTAAACTGTGGCAAATCAAAAAAGTAATGTTTGCTGGATTTGACAACAGGGGTGGACTGGCTTAATGTGGAATAAGGGTTTATCAGCTCTGTGGCGTTGTAGGTGCTGCTGCATACTTCGCAGTTGTCGCCGTACTGGTCTTTGGCGCCACATTTTGGGCATTCGCCTTTGACAAAACGATCTGCCAAAAATAAGCCTTTTTCGGTGTCAAAAAGTTGCTCCACGTCTTTGGTGAAAATATAGCCTTTTTGTGCAAGTTTTTGGTAGATTTCGCTACTAAATTGCTCATTTTCGCTGCTGTGTGTGGAATGATAATTGTCAAAATTGATTAAAAATCCTGCAAAGCTTTTTTCGTGTTCGGCTTTGACACTGGCGATTTGTGCTTCGGGGGTAACGCCATTGGCTTCGGCTCTTAGCATGATGGCAGTACCGTGTGCGTCATCGGCACAGACATAAGTAACGGTATGCCCCAAGGATTTCATAGCACGCACCCAAATGTCGGTTTGGATATATTCTACCAAATGCCCCAAATGAATGGGTCCGTTGGCATAGGGCAGTGCGCTGGTAACAAGAATTTTTTTGGCAGTCATGATTTACCTTTTGTGCAAAATGAATTTATACAAATTTTAGATGGCTTGGGCGTGGCGGCTCGTCATCACCGTCATCGTCGTCTGCTGGCGTTTGGGGTGGGGTGTAATTGTCGTATTCGCTGGGATCAAAAAAGAAAGCTTCTGAAGGGTCTTCTTTGGCGTAAATGCCCATCACCGCTTGCATAGGTACCCAAATGTCGTGGGATACGCCGCCAAAACGACTGGCGAAACTGATGGCGGTATTGTCCATAAATAAATCTTTGGTTGCTTGCCAAGAGATCGCCAACACCAAACGCCCATCTTGGCTGTAGCCTTTGGGGGCAATCAGTTGTTCGTGTGTGGCATCAATCATCAAATACGGTGTAAATCCATTGTCTGTTAGCCATTCATGCATGGCACGGACTAAATAAGGACGTTTTGGACTAATATTCATCGTCATATTCCTGTGTTGGGGGTGCTAAAGAAAGCTGAAAAGTTGGGCGATCAAAAAGTCGTTTTTGATAAGCAATCAAGGGCTGGCATAGCCAAGTGGGTAGGGCGATGTCCATCATGGGCAGTCGCCACAATAAAGGCGCAAGTAGTACATCGCACCAACCAAAAGTCGCACTCATAAAAAATTCATGGCGAGCAAACAAAGGCGATAATGTTACCAGTGAATCGCTTAAGGTTTTTTTGGCGTGGTCAGCAGCGTGTTTGTCAAAGCTGTCAGGGTGCGTGAGCAGTACCTTTGCCAAAGACAGCCAGTCTTTTTGTAATCGCCATGCCAGTAGCCGAATTTGCGCTTTTTGCTGTGGATCGTTGGGCAGTAGGGCATAAGCCTTGTAGCGATCTTCCAAATACTCAAAAATCACATTGATTTCATAAAGTGCCAGTGTTCGCTGTGTCAAAATCGGTAAACTGCGATAAGGGTTTAATTCGGCAAGTGCTTCAGGGCATTCGTCTTTGATGTAAATAAGGTGGTGGGGCAAGTGCTTTTCGTGCAACAAAAACCGCACCACATGACTGCTGTAGCCATCATCGGCGTATAAAGTAAGTTGGGTGGGCGATGTGGCAATTGTTGGCAAGGCGTGGAGAATCTGTAAAAATTTGGGGTGTACAGTTTAACAAAATTTTGTCAAAAAGTCTTTAGTTATCATTGGTGCTTTGTTGTTAGAATGCAATATAAGATGACGATTTAGGTTGTCATTTGGTTGCTTTGTAGCATTACATCACAAAGCCCCATCTGAATAACTGCCCGTTTATTTTTGGATAAACTCACGGATTTATTCCAAAGAACGTGAACAAAACTCCATATTGCCTTGCGACTGTTTATAGCAGTCATAAGCATCTATCAGCGTTGAAGTGCCTTGTAGTGCGTCAAAATCTGCATCGCTGTTGATGGGAATGATTTTTAGGGTTTTGCTGTCTCGTTTTTGTGTGATGGCTTTTTTGCCGTTTAAGGTATGTTGTTGCCAAATTTGATGATTGTCATCAGTGCCAATGTACGATCGCTGATAGTGGCCGGTTTTTTGTGGGGGATTGCGTTTGATTTCGTCTGCTGTCCAAACATTGCTTTCTGTTTTGGCAATGACATGACCAAATCCTTGAATGCGAAAACGGCTTTCTGATCCACCTGCGCCACCATGACCATAACCTGAAAATTGCTCATTACAGTGGGTGCGTTTGACAATTTTATCATTTTTATAAATCACGCAATGGGATTTGGTGGTCTCTGCATGAGCGGCAGTCCAAACAGTCAATCCCATAATTAGGGGTGTGAAAAACTTGATGAAATTTTGCATGACGTAGCACTCCTAAAATAAGTGATTCATATTTTAAAGTATGTAAATATGACGATGTTTAATCAATGGGCAATTTGTTATATTTTGTAAATGATTTGATGGCGTGTGGCATGAAGGTGGATAGGGGTTATATCAATAAAAAAGCCGATCATGGCGATCGGCTTTTTGGGAAAGTTGAACTTATTTAACGTCTTTCCAGAATTCTTTGTTCAGTAGATAGACTGGAATCAGTAGCACAAGTAAGAATAGCAATACAAACGCCCCATAAATTTTACGTTCATGGCGCACAGGTTCTGCCATCCATGCCATAAAGTTGACAAGGTC
>JBHAZZ010000027.1:0-10448 GCA_041781275.1 Moraxella sp. | reverse complement strand
CGACGTTGTCAATGGCGCTGATTTGTGGCACGCCAATGCCTGCGATGATACGAGTGGTACAAATAGAGCCCGGCCCAATGCCTACTTTGACAGCGTCCGCCCCAGCGTCTGCCAGCATTAAAGCCGCTTCGCCTGTGGCAATGTTACCGCCGATGACTTGGACGTTGGGGTAGGTTTTTTTGATCCAGTTTACTCGGTCAATCACCCCTTGGGAATGTCCGTGAGCGGTGTCCACAATGATGACGTCCACCCCTGCTTCCACCAATGCTTCTACACGGGCGGGCGTTTCTGCGCCTGTGCCTACGGCTGCACCCACACGCAAACGTCCTTTTTCGTCTTTGCAGGAATTGGGGTTATTTTCAGCTTTGGTAAAATCATTGACCGTAATCAGCCCCTTTAGGCGAAAATCATCATCAATCACCACCACTTTTTCAATGCGGTGTTCGTGCAGTAGGCGCTTGATGTTTTCGGTGGTCTCGCCTTCTTTGACTGTAACCAATTTGTCTTTTGGGGTCATGACGTTAGCCACAGGCTGATCCAAATTGGTTTCAAAACGCAAATCACGATGGGTTACAATGCCCACCACACGGCGATTTTCATCTACCACAGGCACGCCGCTGATGTTGTGTTTTTTGGTTAAGTTCAATAATTCGCCAACGCTGACTTCGGGTGTTACAGTAATGGGGTCTGCCACCGTGCCTGATTCAAATTTTTTGACATGACGCACACGACTGGCTTGGCGTTCAATGGTCATGTTTTTGTGCAAGATACCCATACCACCAAGCTGTGCCATGGCAATCGCCATTTTGGCTTCGGTAACGGTGTCCATCGCTGCCGAAATCACAGGAATGTTTAGGTTAATGCCACGGGTTAGGCGAGTGGTTAGGTTGGTGTCTTTGGGTAAGATTGCCGAATAGGCGGGCAAAAGTAGCACATCATCAAATGTTAAGGCTTCATAAGCGATTCTAAGCATATCAGCTCCAATGTTAGAAAGTGTGAGAAAATTTCCCCTTTTAAAAACCGAAAAAGGCTAAACAGTCATCTGTCTAGCCTTTAAAATCAGGGGGTAACATTGCAATATCAAGTAAGCACCATGGGGTTGCTATAAAATTAGCGCTGCATTATAGCTTATCTTGACGGATTTGACAAATTTATTCGCCAAAAAAATAAAACACCGCCCAAAAAATGAACGGTGCTTTAAGATTTTTTTAATGACGATTAGCCAAGTTTGGCGATGATGTCATTAAAGGTTTGGCTTGGACGCATGGCACGGTCTAGGGCTTCACGGTCAGCAAAATAATAACCATTGATGTCCACGCTTTGACCTTGTACGCCATTGAGTTCGCTGACAATCTTTTCTTCGTTGTCGTTTAACGCTTGGGCGATGGGAGCAAATTCTTGGGCAAGTTCGCTGTCTTGGGTTTGGTTTGCCAAGGCATTTGCCCAGTATTTGGCGATGTAAAAATGGCTGCCACGGTTGTCAAGTTCACCTGCTTTACGGCGTGGCGACTTGTCGTTGGTCAGTAGGTCTTCGGTGGCTTTGTCCAGTGCTTCGGCAAGTACTTGGGCTTTTTGGTTGCCTGTTTTGTTTGCCAAATGTTCCAAAGACACGGTCAATGCTAAAAATTCGCCAAGGCTGTCCCAACGTAGGTGGTTTTCGCCCACAAACTGTTGAACGTGCTTGGGTGCAGAGCCGCCCGCCCCAGTTTCAAACATACCGCCGCCATTCATCAAAGGTACGATAGAAAGCATTTTGGCAGATGTACCAAGCTCTAGGATTGGGAATAGGTCGGTTAGGTAATCACGCATGACGTTGCCGGTTACGCCGATGGTGTCTTTGCCATCTTTTAGGCGCTCTAGGGTTAGGCGGGTGGCTTCTACTAAGGGCAAAATACGAATGTCTAGCCCTTCGGTGTCAAGCTCGCTTAGATACTGTTTGACCTTTTTGATGAGTTCGTGGTCGTGAGCACGGTTGTCATCAAGCCAAAATACCGCAGGCGTGTTGCTGGCACGAGCTCTATCAACGGCAAGTTTTACCCAGTCTTTGACGGGTGCGTCTTTGGTTTGGCAAGCTCTCCAGATGTCGCCTTGTTCTACGTCGTGGCTAAGTAGGACGTTGCCGTCTTTGTCAATCACTTCTACTTTGCCGTCGGCGCTGATTTCAAAGGTTTTGTCGTGTGAGCCGTATTCTTCTGCCTTTTGTGCCATTAGACCGACGTTTGGTACAGTACCCATGGTGGTGGGATCAAATGCACCGTGTTCTTTGCAGAACTCAACCACGGTGGCATAAAGGGGGGCATAGCTGCTGTCAGGAATGACAATTTTGGTGTCTTGTAGTTTGCCGTTTTTGTTCCACATTTGACCTGATGAACGCACCATCGCAGGCACAGAAGCGTCAATGATGACATCGCTGGGTACGTGCAAGTTGGTAATGCCTTTGTCGCTGTCCACCATCGCCACATCGGGACGCTCGGCGTAAGTTTGTTCAATCAAGGCAAGCACACCTGCTTTGGTGTCGGCGTCTAATTTGTCCAAGTTGCCAAGCAAATTACCAAAGCCATTATTGACGTTTACGCCGGCGGCTTCTAGCTCTTTGCCATATTTGTCAAACACAGGCTTAAAGAACGCTTTGACCGCATAACCAAAGATGATGGGGTCAGACACTTTCATCATCGTGGCTTTCATGTGGATACTAAACAGCACGCCTTTGTCTTTGGCGTCGGCGATTTGTTCGTCTAGGAATTTGACTAGGGCGTTTTTGTTCAAAACGGTGGCGTCAAGAATTTCGCCTGCTTGTAGTGCCAAAGGTTTACGCAAGTTGGTTTGTTTGCCGTCTTTGTCGGTGAATACAAAAGACACTTCGGTGGCTTCAGGAACGGTAACTGATTTTTCGTTGCTAAAAAAGTCGTTATCGCCCATGGTGGCAACGTGGGTTTTGCTGTCTTTGGACCATGCGCCCATAGAATGGGGGAATTTTTTGGCGAAGTTTTTCACCGCTTTGGGTGCACGGCGGTCAGAGTTGCCTTCACGCAGTACAGGGTTTACAGCAGAGCCTTTGACACGGTCATAACGGGCTTGAATGTCTTTTTCTTCGTCGGTTTGTGGGTCGCTTGGGTAGTCGGGAATGCGATAGCCTTTGTCTTGTAGTTCTTTGATGGTTGCCAAAAGTTGTGGCATGGACGCTGAAATGTTGGGCAGTTTGATGACATTGGCGTCAGGGCTTTTTACCAATTCGCCAAGTTCTGCCAGTGCATCGGGGCGTTTTTGGTCATCGTTTAGGTATTCGCCAAATTGAGAAAGCACACGACTTGCCAAAGAAATGTCGCTGGTTTGTAGGCTGATGTTGGAGCTTTTGGTGAATGCCTGTATGATGGGCAAAAAGGAATGGGTAGCAAGGGCAGGGGCTTCATCGGTATAAGTATAAACGATGGTAGATGACATGATCACTCCTAGTCAAAACAATAAGAAAGAAAAACGCAAATCCCTAAGTTTGGTGTGCGTATCCTATGCAAAATCTAGATTAGCCCAATGATAAAAATGCCAAGATGGGAAAATCTAAGGGCTATTATGCCATAATTTTACATTTTTTCACAAAATTTTTTTGGGCAAAAGTCAAGTTTTATTTACAATAAAAATACCTTAAATTTATTTTAAAAATAAAATTAGAAAATAGTCTTATAAATCATTAAGTTGTATTATTTTATCTATAAAAATAACAGAGCAGTTGCCACTGCCATTTTGGTTGGGCGACTGACATTTTTTGTATGTTATTTGACCAATATTGTAGGGTGTGGCAAAAGATGGGTCATTCAAGCTGCGCCCATGTTTCTTTGTCTTTGAACATACATTCATCAAACACCACGCACGCACCGCATTTGGGGCTTCTTGCCATGCAAGTATAACGACCGTGCAAAATCAAATAATGATGAGCGTCCACCAAAAACTCACTGGGCACACGTTTCATCAAGGCGTTTTCAACCGCCAGCACCGTTTTGCCTGTGGCAAGCCCTGTGCGATTGCCCACCCGAAAAATGTGCGTATCCACTGCCATCACAGGCTCACCAAAGGCGGTGTTAAGCACGACATTGGCAGTTTTGCGACCTACGCCCGCCAAGGCTTCAAGCTCGGCTCTGGTGCGGGGCACTTCTCCGCCATGCTTATCAAGTAGCTCTTGGCAGGTTTTGATGACATTGGCGGCTTTTGAGTTGTATAGCCCAATGCTGCTGATATAGCTCTTTAGTCCGTCCAATCCTAGATCAAGTATCGCTTGGGGGGTGTTGGCGACTTTGAATAATTTGTCGGTGGCAAGATTGACACTTTTGTCGGTGGCTTGCGCTGAAAGCATGACGGCAATCAGCAGCTCAAAATTGCTAGAATAGTTAAGTTCGGTAACGGGCTCTTGGATATGCTCACTTAACTTTTGAAAAAATGCCAAGCGTTTGTCTTTGTTCATCGGGCGAGATGGGGGCGTGTCGGCGGTTTTGGTGGTGATGGGTTTTTTCATATTGACCTTTATCATATCATCATGTTAACTGTCGCCATTTTACAATGAAACCGACCACAATAAAACCAATCGCCGTGCTTGGCATGGCTGTCAAATATCAAGTCATCACTTAAGTTTTGGCTTATCCCATAAAAAATAATGACCAAAGCAAATGCCTTAGCCATTATTAAAGCTGTCATAAATTTGATGTCTTATGATGACAAAAAGTGCAAAGTTAAAAGACGTATTGTACTTTAAAACCGATTTCGTGGGTTTGGTTTTTGGGCTCTGTATAAGTTGCCAATGCGTTATTGCCGTTTTCGTCTCGTTCTATTCTTTGAAAACTGTCAGAAATAGGAACACGTAGTCCACGATAATAAGGCACGTAGCTGATTTTGCTTTGTGGATTGATGATTTGATTGATGGGTAATTCCACTTCCAAACCACGAGCGTTATGTTGTTTTAGGGTAATGGTACCATCATCAAAATAAGAATATTGGCGACCATAAATGCCATGTTGATAAGAAATTTTTGGCGCAAATTCAAAACGGTCAGAAAGGTTTATTATTGTGCCAATGCCAATTTGTGCATAAGCGGTTTTGTTTTTTCTGTCATAATCTGACGAATCAATGCGAGAGCTTAAGTCTTTTAGGGTGCGATATCCCAAACCTGCTTCACCGACAATACTCAAAGTGGGCGTGATGGATTTTTCATAAGAATACAGTGAACGAATGTCATAAGCACGACGTGGCGCACCTTTTTGTTGTACTGAACCATAAGGCGAGCCTTGTGGTTTTTCTTCGCTGGGGTTTTCTCCGCCCGTATAATCAATTTTGCCCCGAGCGTATCTGCCTTCTAATCTGACGGCGTGATTGTCATTAACATGGTAGTTGATAGCGCCATTTATGCCATTTAAATAACCTTGCTGCTGCATAAAACGCTGACCGTTTTCGTATTCACGGTAGGTTTCTTGATATCTTTCAATGCCTAAGCTAATATCAAATGGCGATTTGGCGTACGTGGATAACCCAAATAAGACACTGCTGGTCATCAGTGCAAGTTTAAAAAATGTCTGCATGGTTTTGCCTTTTTTTTATGAATGATTGATGGTTTTATTGGTTTTGAAAATTTGGTGAACATACCCAACCAAAATTTGCAATATTATAACATAAAAGCAACAATGCAGCAAACAAAACCCCAAAAGCCATGTCTGGGTTTTGGGGTCGGACAAATTCAAGTTATTTTTTGCTTTTTTCTTTGTCGTAGTCGTCCTTGCTGTCCCACTGGGCTAGGCGTTCTGCGATTTTGCCAAACAGCGTGGTTTTTTTGTAACCCCCGTTTTTGTTTTTGTCGTCTATGGCAAGCCCTGTCAGGAGCATTAAGGCTTCTTTGACCGTATCTACACCATACAGCATAAACTGTCCTGTCTCGATGGCTTGCAAGATGTCAAGGCGCAAGGTCAGATGACGAATGTTGGCATTTGGTAAAATTACCCCTTGTGTGCCATCCAAACCTTTTTGTTGGCAAATGTCAAAAAATCCTGCGATTTTGGCACTGACACCGCCCACCGCTTGGGCTTGTCCGAGTTGATTCATAGAGCCTGTGATGGCAAGGTTTTGGGCAAGGGGAACATTTGCCAGCGCAGAAAGCAAAACGCACGTTTCGGCAAGGGTGGCGCTGTCGCCGTCTATGTGCCCATAATTTTGTTCAAAGACCAAAGACGCACTAAAATTTAGGGCATACGAAGCGCTAAACAGTGAACGCAAATAATGGCTCATGATCAGCACCCCTTTGGCGTGCAAATTGCCCCCAAGTTCTACGTCTCGTTCTATGTCTATGATGTCGCCATCGCCAAATTTTGGGCTAACCAAAGCGGTCAGGCGTGTCGGTAGCCCAAATTCTGTGTCGGCATAACTTAGTACCGTCAAGGCGTTGATTTGTCCCACCATAGTGTCTGTGGTGCTGATAAGCTGCTGCCCGTGATAAATTTCTTGGTAATACAGTTCTTTGACGTGGCTTTGGTTGTCTTGATTTTCTTGCAAAGCGTCATAAACGTGGCTGCTGGTTACTGTATTTGCGCCCTTCAAGGTTGCCATACGAGCCGACTGCAAAATCAGTCTGGTAAGCCGTCCTGTGTGTATGTCCAGTTTTTCTTTGTCGTTTGCGGCGGTGCTTAGGGCGTTGAGTAGGGCGAACAAAGCGGTGCTGTCAAAGGTGGGCAGCTTGTGGGTTTTGATGATGTCGCACATCATTAAGGCGGTGGCGTGTTCGCTTTGGGGTGTGCGTTCAATGCTTTCATTAAAATCAGCACGCACCCCAAACACAAAGCGAAATTCGGGATCGTAATAAAACAACTCTTCATAAACATCAACGTCCCCAAGCAAAATCACCTTGACATCTAACGAAATGCCATCAGGCTCTAGCGACAAACTGCCTGTCAAAGTCAGCATTTGCTCAAGACTGGCAATGCGAATTTGTTTGGACTGTAAGGCACGTTTTAGTCCTTGCCATGCGTATGGGTGCTCTAGCAGGTGATGGGCGTCCAAAATCAGGTATCCGCCATTTGCCTTGTGTAGCGCCCCTGCTCGTATCATGCTGACATCACTATATACCGTGCCCAGCTCTGTGGCGTATTCAATGTGCCCCAAAAGGTTCAGGTGGGTGGGTAAATCTTCAAACACGATGGGCGATCCGGCTGTTTTGTGCTCGGTTAAGACATTGACCACATAACGGCTTGGCACATCGCTCAAGGTAGAACCGATAAAATCGTCATCGTCTTCACTGATGATACGAGCCATGTGCGTCAAAATGTCTTTTTGCATGGCTCTGATGTGGGCGACTGCTTTTTTGTGGCTGGCAAATTGTTCTAAGACGGGCGCAAACAGTGGCTCAAGCACGTTTAGGGCGGTTTTTTGGCTTAATTTTTCTAATTTGTCAAAAATCTTGTCTTCTAAGCTTTCTAACTGTGCGTTGATTTGGTACATCTGTTTGGTCAGTTCTGCCCGAATTTCGTCATCAATAGGCAACGTGTCATCACTGGCAACAAATTGACCGCCACCATCTGCCATCATCACCAAGGTTAGGTTGTGTTTTTTGGCTTTGGCGGTCAGTGCTTGATATTGGCTGTTTTGGGTGCTAGCAAGACTGCCTTTGATGAGTTCTACTTGGTTTTGGTAACTGTCGCCAAGCAGTTTGGCACTTAGGCGTTTTTTGGCGGTTTTATAAAGTTTGTGCAGTGTTTTTTGGAAAGTGCGTGCCGTGCCAGCAGGAAAAGACAGGGCAATCGGGCGGCGAGCGTCCGCAAAATTATGCACATAAACCCAGTCATCGGGCGTAGGTTCGTTTTTGGCTCTTTCGGCGAGCAATCGGGTGATGAGTGTGCGTTTGCCCAGTCCATTTTCGCCCAAAGCAAACACATGATAACCGCCAGCGTCAATGTCTAAAGCGCCCGTGATGGCACGCACCGCACGGCTTTGGGCAAAGGCGGTGTCGCAAGTTTGGCGAGTTTTGCTGTTTTTGGGTAAGTGGGTCAGTATGGGTTCTGGGCTGATTTGGGCTAGGGTTAGGGGCTTGGGGGCAAATGTTTTGGCTTGGCTGTTGGCGGTGGTCAAAATGGTGTCGGTCATAAATGGCTTATGTTGTCAGCAAAGAAAGGAGTGTATTTTAGCAGAATAAAGTATGATAGAATAGAATGTTTGTATCAGCACTTCTTAAAAATAAAATGACTTATTTTAAACTCACCCCTTATATAGACAATTTTCGTCAAGAGCTGCATGAAGTTGCCCTAACGCTTAATTTACCACTGAGCGACCAGCAAATCCAAACATTATTGCGTTATTTAGATAGCCTGTTGATGTGGAACAAAGCTTACAATTTGACCGCCATCAAAACCCCCAAAGAAGCACTGGTTAAGCACATTTTTGATTGTTTGGCGATTGTGCCAAGTTTGCCTTTGGCGGACAAAGCGGGCGTGAAGCTTTTGGACATTGGCACAGGAGCGGGGCTACCTGCGGTGATTATTGCCATTTTGCGTCCTGATTGGCACGTTACCGCCCTTGACAGCAACAGCAAAAAAGTCCGCTTTATTCGCCAAATCAAAAGTGAACTGCACTTAGATAATCTTGCTCCAGTGGCTTGCCGCATTGAAGAACATCACGCCCAATTTGCCAAAACTTATGACGTGATTACGTCTCGGGCGTTTGCGTCCTTGGGAGATTTTGTGTCTTTGGCAGCGCCTTGTCTAAAAGACGATGGGGTGCTTTATGCCATGAAAGGCAAACCACCAACCGATGAAGAACTCGCTAGGCTGTCAGCGTGGCAAATTCACACCCAAACGGTCAAAGTGCCACAGCTTGACGAAAGTCGCTGCGTGGTGTTTTTAACCCAAGAACATTAATTATTAGGATAATCATGGAATTTATTGCCATTGCCAACCAAAAAGGCGGTGTGGGTAAAACCACCACCACAGTAAATATCGCTTGTGCGCTTGCTTGTATCGCTCACAAAAACGTCTTATTGATTGACCTTGACCCACAAGGCAATGCCACCACCAGCATGGGCTTGGACAAAAACGCTTTGGCGCATACATTGGCAGATGTTTTGCTTGATGGACTTCCCCTGACCGAAGCGATTGTTAGCACGCCAAGCGGCGTTGATGTCATTGGGGCAAATCGGGGACTGTCGGGTATTGATGTAACCTTGTCCCAATTTGCCGATGCGCCTTTATTACTTAAACAAGCTTTAACACAAGCAGGTCAGTTGCCTTATGATTTTGTGCTGTTTGATTGTGCGCCTAGCCTGAGTTTATTGACGGTCAATGCTTTGTGTGCCACCGAAGGGGTCATCATTCCCATGCAGTGCGAGTATTACGCCCTAGAAGGCGTGGCAGACTTGATAGAAACCATTGACCGATTGACCGATGTTAATACAGATTTACACATTCGGGGCGTGGTGCGGACACTGTACGATCCAAGAAACACACTGACCCAAGATGTCAGCCAAGAATTGCAACAATATTTTGGCGAAAAACTGTACAAAACCGTCATTCCCCGTAACGTGCGTCTTGCCGAAGCACCAAGTTTTGGGCAGTCCATTTTTGCTTATGACAAATCATCGGCAGGGGCAAGGGCTTACCAAAAGCTCATGCAAGAAATCATCGCCCAAAGCGTACAGCCATCTTTGCCCATGCACTAACTGGCGATATTATTGGTATTATCCAAATTGGCAAAAAACCAAATGGCACGGGCGTTTTGGCAAAATAAACACACCATCAGTGGCACAAATTAAGCAGTATAAAAGGTATCATCATGACAAAAAAACGTGGACTGGGATCAAAACGTGGGCTTGAAGCCTTGATAGGTAGTATCAGAAAAGAACAAACACTCAACGTTCAAGTGGTTTCTGTATCGCCAGCTGCTGCTAATGGTGGTGATGATGGAGACGCACCACAAATCGTCATGATGGCGGTGGATTGTTTGCAGGCGGGTAAATATCAGCCCCGCAGTAACATTAAAGAAGAAGCGCTACAAGAGCTTGCGCAGTCCATCGCTGAGCATGGGGTCATGCAGCCCATCGTTGTTCGTCCACTCAAAGACAGCGACCCAAAAACCCACACAAAAATCACCCACGAAATCATCGCAGGCGAGCGGCGTTGGCGAGCGTCCAAACAAGCAAATTTAAGCCACATTCCTGCCATTGTGCGACAAATGCCCGACGAAGTGGCGATTGCTTTGGCGCTCATTGAAAATATCCAACGTGAAGACTTAAGCGTGCTTGAGCAAGCGGTGGCGCTAGAGCGGTTTCACAGTGAATTTGGGCTAAGTCATGCTCAAATCGCCAAATTGGTGGGCAAAGCAAGGGCGACCATCACCAATTTACTGCGCCTAAATCAGCTTCATGACGATGTCAAAGCCTTGATGACCCAAGGCAAACTGGACATGGGGCACGCCAGAGCTTTGCTTGCGTT
>JBHAZZ010000026.1:0-7802 GCA_041781275.1 Moraxella sp. | reverse complement strand
TCACCGTGTGATTGATGGTTTTATGATTCAAGGTGGCGGTATGGACGCCAACATGAACGAAAAACGCACAGGTACGCCCATCAAAAACGAAGCCGATAACGGTCTAAAAAATGAAATTGGCACCATTGCCATGGCTCGCACGCAAGACCCCCACTCTGCCACCGCTCAGTTTTTTATCAATGTGAAAAATAACGACTTTTTAAATTATTCTGCGCCCAATATTCAAGGCTGGGGCTATGCGGTATTTGGCAAAGTCATTGATGGCATGGACGTGGTTAATCAAATCAAAGGCGTACCAACAGGGCGTTATGGCTATCATTCTGACGTACCCCGTGAGCCTGTGGTGATTAATTCAGCAAAAGTGGTACAAAAATAATCCGTTGGTTTAAAATAAAAGACGATCTTTGGGATCGTCTTTTTTGTTTGCTCGTTCTGCTCTTTTAATGGTGGATATTGTTTATAAAAAACTAAGATTATGTTAAATAAAATTAAAAAACATTCACGCAAATATATTCATTCCTATTTTAATTGGGCAAATTCATCTGTGTTTGATCGGGATTGACCCCAAAATAAAAAATAAAGGTCGCCACCAGTGAATTAACCACCACAAATGCCAAATCTATGCCGTCATGACCGATAATAAATCGCCCGATGAGCGCCGACACCACAAGCATGGCAACAAAACAACCCGCCAAAAGCTGCAAAATGGTCGGATGTGTCAAGGTGTATTTTATGCCCGTTTGGCGTTTTGGGGTTAGGATTTTAAGATTAATCACAAACCCCATGGTATAAACCACGCCCCCAAGTATCAAATATCCAATAAAATTCACGCCCTACTCCGTAATGGCTGTCAGTGGTAAATTTTGGGCGGATTGTACGGCGACTCGCTGCGCCATCATGGTTGCCCAACGCATGACATTTGGGTATTCGTCAGTGCTTAAAAAGGTTTTGGCGTCATAATTTTCGCCCACGTACAACCGACCCAGCACCAGTGCCCCATACCACGGATAAATCGCCATGTCCGCCACGCTGTACTCATCTGTCATATAAGTTCGTGTTGCCAAATGTTTGTCCAAGACATCAAGCTGACGCTTCACTTCCATGGCATAACGGTTGATGGCGTACTCTATCGGCTCAGGCGCATACGCATAAAAATGTCCAAAGCCACCACCCAAAAACGGCGCACTGCCCATTTGCCACATCAGCCAAGACAAAACTTCGGCGTTTTGTTTGGGGTCTTGGGGTAAAAATTGGTTAAATTTTTGTGCCAAATATAACAAAATCGCCCCACTTTCAAAAATGGCAATGGGACTGTCTGCCACTGACTTATCAAGCAATGCAGGGATTTTTGAATTGGGGTTTAACGCCACGAAGTCTAAGCCAAATTGATCGCCATTCATGATGTCAATTTTAAAGGCATCATAATCCAATAGCCCAAGCGCTTTTAGTTCTTCCAAGATGATATTAACCTTAATGCCGTTGGGCGTGTTTAGGCTATAAAGTTGATAGGGTTTATCGCCTTGGGGTAGGCTCTGGGTGTGTCTTGCCCCTGCGGTGGGTTGATTGATACCGCCAAATCTTCCACCCATTTTCGCCTGAACATCACGATAATCCCAAACCTTTGGCACTTGATAAGTCATGATTTTTCCTTGTTTTGGTTAGTCAATACGTTTGCATTCAGCCAGTGTTACTGATTTTGGTAGCCCCGTAAAGACAAAATGGTCTTTGGCAGGACTGGTGAATGCTACTTTTTCACCGTAGGGCTCTTTATACACATTTTGCCAATATTCTTTCATGATGATCTGTGTCTCTTCACCCATAGCAATTTTATCACCGCCATAAACACGGTAATCTTCAATGACCAAATCTTTGACTTTAAACTCACCTTTACTGTAATCCCAGTGGTTACTTACCACCGTGTATTCAATGCCGTTGATTTTGTTTGAAGCGTCATATCCAATCGCTTCCCAAAGCTGAAACATACTGCCATCAGCACGAATGGTGTCTAGCGTTCTGCCCACTTCTACCACGCCATTTTCACTTTCAGTACGGTTTTGGCAAAACCATGTACCCACAAAATCTTGCTTGGTTGCTTTGATGGCGGGCTGAGTTTTGGCATAACCAGTTAAAGGCAGCACCGCCCCCGCTGTCAGTACCAAAGACAGACATAATGCTCGCATTGTTATTCCTAATTTTTGTTAAATTACCATATCATAACGCAAAGTTGATGTTTTGTAAAAGAAAAAACACCAACGAATGTCTCATTGGTGTTTGCTTTTGGCAAGCTTAAGCTTAAGGCTTTTTACTGCTTAGGCTGTCAGCGATGTCCACAAGTTCAATAAATTCACCTTTTAGACCATAAGCGTCGCTTGCTTTTTGTTGCTCAGCAAGGGCTTTGACCGCCTTAAAGTCCATATTGCCTGCATATTTGCCACCACGCAGCAGCTCTGCATAGGTCGTTACTGCCACCGCCCATTGGCTGTCTTTGTCCGCCTTGGCAAAGGGTATGGATTTGTTGGCGATTGGCACATTCATCAGCGTGCTTTTTTCTTGGTTGGGTAATTTATAACGAATGGCGACGTTTGCATATTCGTCTTTTTTGCCTTTGGCGGTGGGCACGTTTTGGTAGCGACTGTCATTTAGCCAGCCTTGTTGCCCTGTAGGAATAATTTCATACAACGCAGTTACGCTATGCCCTGCACCAATGTCGCCTGCGTCCACTTTGTCGTTATTGAAATCTTCTTGGCTCAATGTGCGGTTTTCGTAGCCAATCAAGCGGTACTCTTTGACGGTGGCGGGATTAAATTCTACTTGGATTTTTACGTCTTGAGCGATGGTTGCCAAGGTGGAACTTAACTGGCGGTGCAGGACTTTTTTGGCTTCGTTTTTGTTGTCAATGTAGCTATAGTTGCCATCGCCCACATCAGCGATTTGCTCCATCAGTTGCTCATTATAATTGCCCGTACCAAACCCAAAGGTAGAAAGGGAAATGCCCGATTTGCGTTTTTCGGCGACCATGTTTTTTAGGGCATCAAAATCTGTAACACCCACATTAAAATCGCCATCGGTCAATAACAAAATGCGGTTAATGCCGTTTTTGACGTAGGATTTGGTCGCTTGCTCATAGGCGGTAACGATGGCTTTTTCGCCATAGGTTGAGCCACTTGCACTCAGCTGATTGATGGCTTTTAAGATGGTTTCTTTGTTTTCTTTGGTGCCTTTGGTGGGCGGTAGCACCAATTTTTCACCTGACGCATAAGTAATCAACGTGATGGTATCCACATCTCGCAGCTGCTCGGTCAGCACTCGCAAGGTGTGTTTTGCCAAAGGCAGTTTATTTTCGCTGTCCATACTGCCTGACACGTCCACCAAAAACACCAAATTGGCAGGCGGTAAAGCTTGGCTAGTCATTTCTTTGCCTTTGATACCAATACGAATGACTTTGGCGTTAGGCTGCCAAGGCGAATCAAACACCGCCCCATGCACCGCAAAAGGCTTACCATCTTTGGGGGTGGCATAGTCATAATCAAAATAGTTTACCATCTCCTCAATGCGTACAGCGTCAGCATTGGGTAATTGACCACCATTTAAAAAACGTCTGACGTTGGTATAACTGCCCGTATCCACATCAATGCTAAAGGTAGAAACAGGATTTTGAGCGACCGATTGTACAGGATTTGGGCTGAGTTTTTGGTATTTTTCGGTGTTTTGAATGGGTAGGGAAATTTCTGCTGCTCTACTCATTGGGGACACTGACACACGCTTTAGCGAAAATACCTCTGCTGACTCTGCCATCATGGGGGCGGCAGCGGCGTTCTCGGCTACTATCTGTTTGGTGGCGTTATTGGGTACAGTGGGGCTTGGTGTTTTGTTGGTGGCACAGCCTGCTACCAAAGCGGTCAAAACACTGAGCACAAGTAAAGATTTTTTCATCACAGCAGCTCCATTAAGAAAAATTTCATCATAATATAAAATCTTTATAATAACAAGCAATTAACCAAACTTGTAACAAAATATAACAAAGCGCCCCACAGGCTTATCTTTATAATTTATCGTCCGATAACGTCAAAAATATCAGTTCAGGACGATTAAACAAACGTGGTACTCTGGTGCTTTCTCGTGCCAACCCCCGACTGACAATCATGGACTGCTGACCAAAATGATAAATCCCGCCTGCATATTTGGGCAGCACGCCTTGATTGGGTGCATAGACACCATTGACCAAAAATGGCACTCGCCACTGTCCGCCATGCGCATGACCTGAAAGCACCAAATCAAAACCGTACGATCGATAAGTATCAATCAGTTCAGGGCGATGACTTAATAAAATGTTAAAATTTTGTAAATCCAAAGCAGCAGTAACCGCTTGTAAATCTTTGTCAAAATGACCACTGTCTGGGTCTGCCACGCCATGAATATAAACATTGCTGTCGGGCAGCTGCACTGATTTGCCATGCAAAATGGTTACGCCGTGCGCCTTGACACGTCTTAGGACTTCTTGATAACCATCAGGGGGCAGCCAGTTTTCATGATTACCATCAACATAATAAGTCTTGGCAATGCTCGGCAGCTGACTTAACAAAACATCTGCATTATCAAACAACCTTTGGTCATCATAAATATCACCCCCAAGTAAAATGACATCGGGTTTATGCTGTTTTAGGGCGCTTATGAGTGTTTTTTGGTCTTTTCCATAATAACAAGCGTGCAAATCGGTAATCAACGCCACGGTCATGGTAGGCGTTTGCAAATTGGCGGCATAAGTCTTACCCAGCCTGATTTTATCCGACCCGTACTCATAACTGACGTTATCCAAAACATAACTGTACGCCACCACCAAAACCATCAGCAAAAGCGCAATGAGTCTTTTAATGATGGCTTTTTTGTGCGTTTGCCAAAACTTTTTTATCATATCAGCTTAAGTATCAGGGCATGAGTCGCTGTCTGTGCCAAGTGGCGCTGTCATCCTTTTGATAAAGCAAGCGATCGTGCATACGGTTGGCTCGCCCTTGCCAAAACTCTATTTGCTCGGCAACCAAGACATAACCACCCCAATATTCAGGCAGTGGCACGTCGCCATCAAATGTTTGGCTAAGTGTTATAAAACGCTCGTCCAACGTTTCACGGCTATCTACCACACCACTTTGTGGCTGACTGACCCAAGCGGCGACTTGGCTGTCCTTGGGGCGACTGTTAAAATATGCTTTGGAGCGCTGGCGGTCTAACCGACTGACTTTGCCCCGAATGCGAATTTGTCGCTCCAAATCCGCCCAAAAAAACAAGGCTTCGGCACGGGGGTTTTCTGCCAAATCTTGACCTTTTTGGCTGTCATAATTGCTATAAAACACCATCGCAATGCCATCGTCTTGCTCTTTGATTTCACGCATCAACAGTGTACGCACACTAGGATACATATCCGCCCCACAAGTTGCTAGGCTGAACGCATACGCTTCGCCCACTTGCTCGGCAACAGCGTCTTTAAACCACGTTTCAAGCAGTGCATAAGGCGAAAGCGGGGTATTTTTTTCGGTCAAAGCGTCTTTTTCGTAGGATTGACGACTGCCCTTAAAATCAATTGCCATAATTTTTCCTTATAATAAAAGATAAACCTACAAAGGGGCACTCTCCGCTTTGTAAACTTAACTCATCAAAAAATTAGCCCAAAACCGTTTTGACTTTATCGGCAAGCTCATGCGCCAACTGCTTGGCAAACTCTTCGTCTTTGGCTTCTACCATCACACGAATCACAGGTTCAGTGCCTGACTTACGAATCAATAAACGCCCAACGCCTGACAGTGCTTGTTCGGCTTTGGCAAATTCGGCTTTGAGTTCGTCATTGTCATAAGGATCGCTCATTTTGGACAAGCGCACATTGACCAGCGTTTGTGGAAATGGCGTATAGTCTTGGACAAGCTTGGACAGTTTTTGCCCTGATTGCACCACTTGAGCCAATACTTGTAGCCCTGCCACGATGGCGTCGCCCGTACGAGACTGCGCCAAACAAAGAATATGACCAGACGATTCGCCACCAAGCTCAAACCCTGCTTTTTCTAATTCTTGCATGACGTAACGATCGCCCACCTTAGCACGCACAAAATCTACGCCCATCGCTTGCATGGCAAGTTCAAGCGCCATATTAGACATCAATGTTCCTACCACGCCTTTGGGTTTTTGGGGGGTGGCGGTGGCAAGCACATACAAAATGGCGTCTCCGTCCAAAATTTGTCCAAGTTCATCTACCATCACAATGCGGTCGCCATCGCCATCTAGGGCAATCCCCAAATCCGCTTGATGTTCTAGTACCAGTTTTTGTAAGGCTTGCGGGTGCGTTGAGCCACAGTGTTCATTGATGTTAATGCCGTCTGGGGTATTGGCAAAGGCAATCACGTCCGCCCCAAGCTCTCTTAGTACTCTGGGGGCAACGCTATACCCTGCTCCGTTGGCGCAGTCTACGACGATTTTTAGTCCCTTTAGGTCGTACTGATAAGGAAACGTACCTTTACAATATTCAATATAACGCCCCTTAGCGTCATCAATACGGTGATTTTTGCCGAGCGTTTTGGCGTCAATGTCCGTCAAACGAGCAAAATTATCGCCCACCAACGTGTCTAACTGCTCATTGATGGCGTTTTGTAGTTCGTCAGAGATTTTTTTGCCTTCTGCAGAAAAAAACTTAACGCCATTGTCCTGATAGGGGTTATGCGACGCTGAAATCACCACGCCCATGTCCGCATGAAAACTGCGAGTCAAATGCGCAATGGCAGGCGTTGGCAAAGGCCCAAGCAAATGCACGTCCACGCCTGCACTGTTAAAGCCCGCTTGTAGCGCCGACTCAATCACATAGCCCGACAAACGAGTGTCCTTACCAATCACCACGCTGGGGCGTTTGCCCTTGGCGTATTGACTAAGCACCTTGCCTGCACCATAACCCAAACGCAACAAAAAATCAGGGGTGATAGGAAACGTCCCAAACTCACCACGAATGCCATCAGTACCAAAATAACTCATAATTACTCCAACCAAACTTAATAAACAGTTCATTGAGCGCTTTGCAATACATAGCAAAAAGCCCAAAGGATTCCAGTATATCGCCAATTTATCTGGCAAAACAAGGGTCAGATACCATTTTTACACACTTTTCACAAAATAATTTTCAAATAATTTTCTAAACCTGTTGTATAAATTGATAAAACTTGCCAAAATAGGCGTTTTCATAAAATAGGCTTAAGCATGATAACAACCCCTACTTTACACCCTGCTTTTACATTGACTCATCATCACCACATTGACGCTTTGGACATTGATGTGCTGGTTTGTCGGCACAACGCCACCCAAGCTACCCACTATCATCTGTCTTGTGATAATAGTGAAAACGCCCTGCTATTTGGCTTTGCTACCCAGCCCATGACATCTCGGGGTGAAGCACATATCCTAGAACATACCGTGCTTT
Organism: Moraxella sp.; assembly: GCA_041781275.1. GTDB lineage: Bacteria > Pseudomonadota > Gammaproteobacteria > Pseudomonadales > Moraxellaceae > Moraxella. Next base: position 352 of record JBHAZZ010000026.1, on the reverse strand, counting down.
GTGGCTCAGAAAAATACCCCGTACGAGATCCCTTTTTTAGCATGATTAAGCGTTCACTAAATACGTTTATGAATGCTTTTACCGCCGCTGACTGGACAGTGTATCCTTTTGCCAGCCAAAACCGTAATGACTTTTTTAATTTGCTTAGTGTCTATATGGACGCTGTGTTTTTCCCCAACATTCACGAACTGGACTTTGCTCAAGAAGGCATACGCTTAGAGCTTGATGAACACGACCAAGCACAATATCACGGCATTGTCTTTAATGAAATGAAAGGCGCCATGAGTGGCGAGATTGATCAGCTTTATTATGCGCTCATGCCCCATTTATTTAAGACCACCACATATCATTT
>JBHAZZ010000025.1:0-17690 GCA_041781275.1 Moraxella sp. | reverse complement strand
GATAAATTTGGGTACTGGCGTGCTATCAAAATGCTCAAATATATGAATACGCTCCACCACTTCATCTTCTGAAATGTCCAAATCCACTGGAATGATGAAATACTCTTCTATCGTTTGCCATTCTGTCAATGCTTTGACAATCAAACCTTCAATGATCGATCCTTCTGTTTCTATCAGCTCAACAAATTCTTTGCGTTCGCTAATAAATACTCTTATCAACTCATCAACTTGAAATTGTGATAATACTGGCAAAGATCTTAATACTCGGCTTTTTTCTGCCACCGACAAAGACAAACTGCACTTTAACAACGCAAAAAACAACACTTCATCAACAAAAACATGAGAAGAAAATGCCACAGATTCTTTATGCAAAGGCATCAGATACTCCTACCAACTAATTAGTACATAGGATAACTATACATCATAATTACACGAAAAAACACCCCAGAAATATGGGGTGTTTTGTAACGAATGTTTTGTATTGTAATCAGTCTTGGAAATAGCTGATAAGACGCATAAACTCAATGTACATCCAAACCAGCGTTGATAAAATACCAACACCATGCACCCATTCAAAGTCTTTATCTACGCCCCACGCAACGCTTTTTTCTACGTTATCAAAATCAATCAGCAAATTAAAAGAAGCAATCAGCACCACAAACACGCTAAAGCCAATGGCAACCAAACCGCCATCAAACAGCACAGGAATGCTACTGCTAAATATCAAGCTCATAAACAGTTGAACTAAGTACACAATACCGATGGCGATACTGGCTGAAATCACCATAGAGCGAAACTTTTGTCCCACTTTCACAATGCCTGTTACATACAAAGTCAGCATGACTGCCGCCGTTACAAAGGTCGCCGACAAAGCAAGCAGTGGCACGCTAGGGAATTTATAGAACATCGCCGCACTGAATGAACCAATCAGCACCCCTTCTACCATCGCATAAGGCACAGCCAGCGCTTTTGCCAAATGGGGTTTAAATGCCGACAGCAGACCTAAGCCCATGCCTGCAAATACTGCAATGATCGCAAGCATATACAATGCGCTTGACGACATACCGTTAAATAACGCAAAAAAGAACAATCCAAAACCCGTCATCGCAGACAAACCAAGCAACATGGCGGTTTTTTGTACCACACCATTGACGGTCATTGGGTTGGCACTTGCCACAAGTTCGGTACGGCTAACAATAGGATTTGCCATATGTTTTCCTTTTAAAAAATGTTAATGATTGATTTATACAATAAAATCTGCTACAAATCAATATTTTTAATCAAAATTAATAAAACTTTACAATCAATTAAACAAATATGTTTCAAATACGTTTTTCTTGAGCTTAACGTCAACTTTCGGTATCATACGCCATACTTTTACAAATCCTTCTTTTTCATGATCACACCCACACAAACACCATCTAGCCTTGGCACATTTATGCCTGAATACAGTCATTTTAAAAGAATTGGTCTGATTGGGCGAGCGGGCAAAAAAAGCATTACCGCCACCTTAAATCAAATGATCGATCTGCTTCGCTATTGGAATTTGGCAACCGTTATTGACACCACCACCGCCAGCATTGAAGGGATTTTGATTGATTTTAATCACATGGACGAAAACCACATCAAAATCGTACCCCGTCAGCGCATGGGCGAACATTGTGATTTGGTGATTGTAGTTGGGGGTGATGGCTCAATTTTACAAGCAGGCGCAGCCATGGCTGGGACGGGTGTGCCTGTTTTGGGGATAAACCGTGGAAGATTGGGGTTTTTGGCGGACGTCAATCCCGACAAATTAGAAGAACAGCTTAGCGAAATCCTAAGTGGACAATACCACACCGATGAACGCTTTTTACTGAGAATGCAAGTACTTGGTCAAGACGATGACGACGAAAGCCAACAAAAAGTCTTCCACGAAAGTTTTGCCCTAAATGATGTGGTGCTTCATGCAGGAAAATCCGTACATACCATTGATTTTCAATTAAAAATTGATGACATCGCCGTTTATCGTCAGCACGCCGATGGGCTTATCATCTCCACACCCACAGGCTCTACCGCTTATTCTTTGTCGGCAGGGGGACCCATCATTCACCCCAATTTGGACGCCATTTGTCTTGCGCCCATGCACCCCCACACCTTGTCATCTCGCCCGATCGTGGTGGCAGGCACCAGTAAAATTGCCATCAACATCAATAAAGACAATCGCACCTTGCCCATGGTCAGCTCCGACGGTGAAGCCAGCGTTCCTTTGGACAGCGATCAAACCTTACTCATCACCAAACACGATAAGTCATTGATTTTATTACACCCTATTGGCGTGGATTTTTATCAAGCGTGTCGCACCAAATTAAATTGGAGCTTATATAGCGATGAGTTTGCTCTGATAGAAGACTGATGGCTTCATGAACAGTATCAAATACAGCGCATGGGCTTTGTTGGTGGTTGCTTTGTCTGCTTGTCAAAGCCTGCCCGATGTGCCACATTTACCCAAAAGCATTGAACTTAGCGCTCGCAGTCAAGCCCTAAGCCCCCCATACAGCAATGACAAAGAAAGTCCACAATCTTTATCAAGCAATGACAATACATTTTTGCCAAAAACGTACGCCCAAAGTCAAAGCATGCCCGATTTGTCAGGTTATCGGCTCATCAGCACAGGTGCTGACGCATTTGCTTTGCGAGTACAATTAACCGCCCTTGCCAAAAAAACCATTGACATACAATACTACATTTGGCACGACGATTTGACGGGCGTATTTATGCTCAAACAGCTTTGGGCGGCGGCAGAACGTGGGGTGATTGTGCGGTTACTCTTAGATGACTTTAATAGCACGCCACAGCTTGACCGACTGCTTGCCAAATTTGCCAGCCACCCCAACATTGCGGTACGTTTGGCAAATCCTATGGTCTATCGCAAATTTCGTTCTGTCAATTTTGTGCGCCACCCCATTCAATCACAAATTCGTATGCACAACAAAAGCATGACGTTTGATGGCAAAGTCAGTATCATTGGTGGGCGCAATATTGGCGATGAATATCTCAACAGCAGCCCCACAAATAACTTTGCCGATCTTGATATTTTGCTGTCGGGCAAGGTGATTGGTGATATTGAACAAAGTTTCAACAGTTATTGGCAGTCTGATAAAGTGTTTGATGTACAAACTTTGGTCAGCGACAGCTCACCCGCAGACGACCAACGTTACGACATTCATCTTGACAACATCAGCCCCCAAGAAAAAGCCGCCTACGAACGTGCCACCAAATCCGCTTTTAACCTAAAAAGTAGTACCGCCCTACGCCTTGCCCGTGTTAAATTTTTTACCGACACGTCCAACAAACTTAGCGCCAAACGGGGCGATGATGATCTTTTGATCACACACCTAAAAGAATATATTGGGCAACCCATCAGCCGTTTAAGCATTGTCTCGTCTTATTTTGTACCCACCAAAGACGGTGTGGCGCTTTTGACCGCCCTTGCCAAAAAAGGGGTAAGTATCAGCATTTTGACCAACGCTTACAGCGCCAGCGATGTCAGCTCGGTACATTTAGGTTATGCCCATTGGCGAGATGACATCATCAAGGCAGGGATTGCTTTGTACGAATTTAAAGACAGCGCAAACCACGCCCCCACATCTGCCGCTTATGCGCCAAGCCCCATCACCATGAGTTTGCACGCCAAAGCGTTTGCCATAGATGATGACCTTACCTTTATTGGTTCTTATAATGTTGATCCCCGCTCCGCCAACATCAACAGCGAGCTTGGTGTGGTCATTGATGATCCTTTTTTAACCAAACACTTACATAAGGTATTAAATAATAACCATACACCTACAAAGCCCCACACCCTTGTAACCAATCCTAACTTGCTTTATCAAGCCTATAAAGTAGAATTAGACAACCGTGGCAATCTTTACTGGAAAACCCTTGAAAATGGCAAAACCGTCATTTATCACCAAGAACCCAAAACAAATTTTGGGGGGCGAACCAAGGTTGCCTTGCTCAGTTTATTACCCATTGACGGCTTATTATAAACTTATAAATAAAGACTTAGGATAAGTGATGACCCATTCACCTTTTACATCCGCCCATTTTTATCTTTTGTGTTTGATCAGTGTGATTGCAGGCATTGGATACTTTGGCTTGATGATTTTTTCTTATATGACCGACACCTTAGGTCAGTTATTTTTGATCAATTCGGGCAAGGATTGGCTGTATTACACACAAGTGGCTGGGCTGTTGATTGCCAGTTTTGTCATGATGCCCCTTGGGGGATTTTTGATAGGACGTTATGGCGATACTCATGGTCGCCACGGCGCACTCTTACTTAGTTTGCTTGGCATGGGGGTTTTTACTTTTTTGATGGGGCTTTTGCCCACGTCCGAACAAATCGGTTTTATCGCACCTTTATTATTTATTTTTATTAAAATTGGACAAAGTCTTGCCTTTGGCGGTCTTATTCCCACCATTTGGGTATTTGCCAGTGAACACCTACCCAAACGTTATCTGGGCTTTAGTTTTGGGGTCATCAGTGCTTTTGGGGTTTTGGCGGTGCTGGTGCTGTCGGGCATATTATTTCTTTTGGAAAGCACGTCCACCCAAGAACAAATGCTGAGTTATTTTTGGCGAGTGCCGTTTTTGTTGTCGGGACTGATTGGTTTGGGACTGGTATTTTTGGCGTATCAATTAGATGAAACCCCCGAATTTCTCACCCAAAAAAAAGAAATCGCCCCCGCCCCGCCCGACAAAGAGCTCACCCTTGACAGCTTTCAAGACTTTCAAGACGACGACAAAACCACTGGTAAGTCGTGTCATTTTTTAAGAAAACACATGGCACTACTGCTGCCTGCCATTACGTTATCGTGGCTGACGGCAAGTTTACTGATCATTGTTGCGCTACTTTTGCCGAACCTTATCAATTTGTCCTTTGTGATAGAATATGGCGTGCTGCGTTTGGGCAGTGTTGTCAGCTTGGTATTTATGATACTTGGCTGTATGGTGTTTGGCTTTATGGCGGATTATACCAACGCAGGCAAAGTCATGCTGATGGGCGGCACGTTTTTTGTGATTCAAATTTCCTTGTTTTTTGGGCATTTGATTTCAGGCGGTGAGCTGATTTTGGTGTTTTTTGCCTTGCTTGGCTTTGGTACAGGCATCATTGCCGTTGCCCCAACCGTGGTGGTACAGCTTTTTGGTGTCAAGCACCGTCTAAGTTATGTGGCGGTGATTTATAGCAGTATGTATGCCATCGCCAGTGGCGTGTTGCCTTATGCTTTGGGGTATGCCACCTTTTATATGCGTATGGCACCTGCATTATATTTGGCGCTTGTGGTCGCCCTGACGGTGTTTGTCAGTTTTTATTTGTATCATTTGCCGTCCATAGATAAGACTGTAAAAACCGCCAAAGACGTTTATCATGAAGTTTAAATGCCTAAATTCTATTCAAATTCTGCATCGTCTCTTTTGGGATAAACATAACAAATGTCCACCGTCTTATCATCGGCACGATAACATTTCATGACAGACTCTGCGTGCATACCTTTGGCAACTTTTAAGGCGCTATCACGCTCATACTCCAGTGCAGGCTTACCATTGACATAAGAATACTCGTTGTCCCCAGTGGCAAAAAAATGCGTACTGACACTGTACTTTTTGCCATTGGGCAGTAAAATATCCATTGCATCACCACCGGCGCCGCCAGCGCCTTCAACCGTGCAGACTGAAGTTTGTTTCACTTGGTTATTTTTAAAGAAATGACACAGCGTTTCTGCCTTGGGATATATTCTTGCTTGCCCCAGCAGGGGAAGTAATAAACCCACAGCCAAACCTAATACGATTTTTGGTTTCATTTTTAGTCCTAATGTAACTTATACCAACCCAAGCACCCGAAGCCACGCCATACCAATTGCCATGCCTATCATGCTCACCACCGTGGTAAACGCCAAAATGTTGGCAGCCAACACATCGTTACCGCCCATGCTTTTTGCCATCACATAACTGGCGGCAGCGGCAGGGCTTGACACCATCACAAACAGCACCCCAAAATGCACTGGCGGCAAAGCAAACGCCACACCCACCGCCACCGCCAACAACGGCGCTACAATCACCCGCCCGATACTTGCTTGCATGGACACCCCAGACAGCCCAAACATGGACTTAATGTCCAAGGTTGCGCCCGCACAAATCAGCGCCAGTGGCAAAGCAATGTGTGAAAGCAGCTCCCCTGTGCGCACAATGGGCTTGGGCAGCATTGGTAAAGACAGCGCCTTATACAAAAAGGCTGCCACCAGTGCCACAATCAGCGGATTGGTGGCAATTTTTTTGGCAATGTCCAAGCTTTGCTTAGCAAAACTTTGCTGTTTGGCGGTGCGTGATAGGGTGATGACCGACAGCACATTATACAAAATGGTAATCACCCCCATATACACCGCCCCCACGCTTGTGCCTGTCGTGCCATAGGCGTTATCTACCACCGACAAAGAAATGATTGCCATGTTTGAGCGAAACACCCCTTGCACAAACACCCCTTTATCCCTGACTTGTGGCACAAAAAATTTGGCATAAATTTCCGCCCCAAAAAACAGCACAAACGTGGTCAGTGCACCTGCACTTAATAATACGGCTTGCTGAGTATAATTGACTTCACTTTTGATGACACTAAAAAATAACAAACACGGCAACCCAAAATTAAACACCAATTTGGAAGCCACGTCCACAAAATTGGTATCCACAATGTTTTTTCGTTGCATAAAAAAACCCAGCCCCATCAAGGCTAGGTTTGGAAAAACAATCATAAAAGCAAAACTAATGGCAGCCAACAGCTCTTGAATGTTCATGCGTGTCCAAAAAATAAAAGGGGTTTCATTGTACCCCAGTTACGTTGGATTTAGCAATCTATTGTGTCTAAAGTGTTGCCAAAAATCACAATTTGTTACAATGAATTATTTTGGTCGCTCAAACACGTTCACCCAAAAAATTGTGTTTTAAAGGCGGTCAATACCGATTGGGTTTTGCTTTTGTCATAAATGGCAAAGACCACGTCATCAAAGGCACTGGCAAAATAAGGCTTGGCAAGCTCTTGCGCAAACACTTTTGCCACAAAAGCAGGATCGTTTTGAAAGACACCGCAGCCCCACGCACCCAGCACCACCGTGCGATAACCCAGCGATTTAATCAGTGCCAAAAGCAGCTTTGTGCGCTCAATGAACGCCTGTTCAACCTTGGTACGCCCATCGGGGTCGGTTTGTAAGTATGCCCCCATGTTGGGTGCAGGGGCAGTAATGACGCTTGCCAAAAACACATCATCAAGCCAATCTTGCAACCGAAAAAACGGCACTTTGGGCGAATAAATCATATGATGGGTATAGATGGGCGAGCGATGGGCACGGTTGGCTTTATAATACATGGGGCAAGTCAGTTGGCACTCGTACAGCCCTGACGCACGGCACAAATCTTCTTCTTGGGCTTTTGCCCCGCCCAAAAACCCGCCCCCTGCATTTTTGGCGGACGCAAAGTTCAGCAGTAGCACCGCTTTGCCTTGTTGGGTCAGTCGATACGCCGCTTCTTGTGTGCTACACGCCCAAACATCAATCCGAGACGTTGGCGGCTGATTTGTGTCTTGGCACGCTTCAAATAACCGCTGCAATTCATCAGGGGTAAACAAACGGGTATTGTCCTTGGCAAAGGCTTGCGCCACCCCAAAATCTTTACCATTGGGCAATTTGGCACTTTGGCTGATATGTAGAGCTTGGGCAGCAATTTCTTTGACGTTCATCAGTTTAACCCTTGTCAATTTCTTGCAGTTTTTTAATTTTTTTAAGCGTCATGGCAAGCAAACTCACCGCCGCCGGCGTAACCCCACTGATACGACCTGCTTGGGCAAGCGTGGCAGGACGAATGTGCGACAGCTTCTGGACGATTTCATTAGACAGCCCCGACACCGCCGCATAATCAAAATCCAGTGGCAAAGGCGTATTTTCAAGGCGTTTCATTTGTTCAATTTCTTCATATTGGCGGTCAATATAGCCTTGATATTTCACCGCAATTTCAATTTGTTCGCCCACTTCATCGCTGACTGTGCTGTTTGATACTTTGGCAATGTCTTTAAAGGTGATGTTAGGACGCTTTAATAAATCCAACAAATGATTTTCTTTGCTTAGCACTTCGTTTGTATGCGCCATAAAGGCTTTGCCGATGGTGTTGTTGGGGGCTGCCCAAATGTCTTTTAGGCGGGCGGTTTCGCTGGCAATGGCTTCTTGTTTTTGGTTAAATTTCGCCCAACGCTCATCATCAACCAAGCCCAATTGTCGCCCAATCGTGGTCAGACGCACATCGGCATTGTCTTCACGAAGTAATAAGCGGTGTTCAGCACGACTGGTAAACATACGATAAGGCTCATTGGTGCCATGCGTAATCAAATCGTCTACGAGCACCCCCAAATAAGCTTCGTCTCTTCGTGGTGTCCATGCGTCTTTGTCTTGCACAGATAAAGCGGCATTCAGCCCCGCCAACAGCCCCTGCGCCGCCGCTTCTTCATAACCTGTGGTGCCGTTGATTTGTCCTGCAAAATACAAGCCATCAATGGATTTGGTCTCAAGGGTTGGTTTTAGGTTTTGTGGGTCAAAATAATCGTATTCAATGGCATAGCCTGGGCGGGTGATGTGGGCGTTTTCAAGCCCTTTCATGCTGTGAATAAAGTCCACTTGTACATCAAAAGGCAAACTTGTGGAAATGCCATTAGGATACAGCTCATGCGTGGTCAAGCCTTCAGGCTCAATAAAGATTTGGTGGCTGTCTTTGTCGGCAAAGCGGTGAATTTTATCTTCAATACTGGGGCAATAACGGGGTCCCACCCCTTCAATTTTGCCGCTAAACATGGGACTTCTGTCCAAATTGGCACGGATAATCTCATGCGTGCGTTCATTGGTGTGGGTGATATAGCAAGAGATTTGGCGTGGGTGCATCTCCACACTGCCCATATAACTCATCACAGGCAAAGGCGTGTCCCCTGCTTGGACTTGCATGACACTAAAATCCACCGTGCGTGCGTCAATACGAGCAGGCGTGCCAGTTTTTAGTCGTCCTACAGGTAGTTTGAGTTCACGCAAACGATCCGCCAGCGCAATAGATGGCATATCCCCTGCTCGCCCGCCACTTTGGTGTGTCAAGCCCACATGAATCACCCCACCCAAAAACGTCCCTGAAGTCAATACCACCGCACGGGTATTAAAGCGCACCCCCGTTGCCGTAACGACCGCCACCGCTCGCCCATGTTCTACGATGACATCATCTACAGGCTGCTGAAAAATGTCCAAATCGGGCTGATTTTCAAGGGTGTGGCGAATGGCTGCTTTGTACAAAATGCGGTCAGCTTGCGCTCTGGTGGCTCGTACCGCCGCTCCTTTACGGCTATTAAGCACACGAAACTGAATGCCCGCTTTGTCAGTTGCCAGTGCCATCGCCCCACCCAAAGCGTCCACTTCACGCACTAGGTGCGATTTGCCAATACCGCCAATGGCAGGGTTGCAGCTCATCTGCCCCAAAGTTTCAATATTATGGGTAATCAGTAATGTCGCTACGCCCATGCGAGCCGCCGCCAGTGCCGCTTCTGTGCCTGCGTGTCCGCCACCAATGACAATCACACCGTAAGTTTTGGGATAAGTATAAGTAGGTTGGCTCATGAAATGCTCTTTTGTAAAATTTGTGAAAACAGATTATTTTAGCACAACTTATGGCGCAGCCAAAACATTGATGGCTGTGGTTTGTAAGATGAACCCTGATTTGTTTCACATTTTTTTACATTTAATAAAACTCCCTTGATTGACTGTTTATTTTACAATTTAAAATTTATAAATGAAAAAAATAGTTTTATTTTTTAATATGTTAAATAAATTTAATCTTTAACCTATTTTATAAGTAAACTGCTTACCTTAAGCACACATTGGGTCTATATAATTATGTCATGCTCATTTATTTTGTTTTATTTTTCAAATAATTTGCATAGGCTCTTTTCATGCCTTTTTTGGTGTCGGCATCAAGTTCAAATTCATTTGTTAGACACACACGATACTCTACTTTTTTGGCATTCATGATGGTTTTAAAGTCATTTTTATCAAATATGCTAAATAAATCATCACTACTCATGCCAGTTTCTTTCGCACTTAATTGGGCTTGATTGGTGGGAATAATGATTTTGTTATCTGCCAACCAATCAACATCACCACACTCACTAAAATCATGATCGTTTATATCATCTGTATGACGAAATATCAATACAAATGTAAATGTCGTATATTGGGGCGTATCAACAATGATGGGGTTTTCTATCAGATGAGCGATAACTTTGCCATCTGTATCAATTTCCTGATGGTTACTATGCCACCCATATGTATTTGTTTTGGTAAGACGGTTATAAATGTGTAGATAATTATTATCATGCTCTAGGATCTCATCAGCCATCGCCACCAAGGGAGCAAATAATAAAATGGCACAAAGCGTCAGTTTCTTAAACATAACCATCAGCAAAATATTAAAGTTTACTCAATCATACCAACCTAGCAACATTTTGGCAATAGTTGGTTACACTTTTATGTCTGTTTTTATTTATCCCCAATTAATCAAAAGACAAACCCACCAAATCTCACCAAAGCCTTAAATAAATGTCAAAAAAAAATCAACCCCCTTTCACCACCACAAACTGCCCTTGCCACTGCCCCACCACTTGACCACCACTGACCAGCTGACAAGACAGCGTAACACTGCCTTTACCGAACCTTTGTAACATGGCTTGGCATTTTTGCCACGATGATGGCAAGGCTGTAGATACCGCCGTCAAATCCGACAGCGCAGGTTTGTCGTACTCAATGCTGCTTTGGCGAATGACGATGTTGCCGTCCGCTTCTGGGAAATTTAAATGCACCAAAGACCACGCACAAAGCGTAGCAAGCAACGCCCCACTGCCGCCAAAAATGGACTGATGATGATTTTTATTTAGCTCAAAAGGCGCAAACAGTTGTACGGTTTCTTGACTGGCACTCAATGCATAAATGCCAAGCAGTTTGGCGGCAGGGATATGTTGCTGCAAAAATTGGGTCAATTCATCAGAAGCGTTCATCGCATTTTCCTTAAAATTTCTTAAAAAATGACAAAACCCAAATCGTTGGATTTGGGCTGATTGTCATGCAGGGCTGTTTTGTTCTTCGGCAATGACTTGTCTTGCCACATGAATGATAAGCTGACGCAGCCATTTGTGGGCGGGGTGGTGCTGCAATAGGGGCGACCACGCCATCGTCAGCTCAAATTCTGGGATAAAAAAGGGCGGTTCTTTGACAACGATTTTGGGATTATTGTTGGCTTGCAGTTTTGCCACCCGTGTGGGCAATGTGGCAATCAAATCTTTATTGGCGGTAAGCATGGCAGGCATTTGGTAATGACGGGTAAAGACACTGATTTGGCGTTTTTGCCCCAAACGGTTTAATGCCTGATCAATAGAGCCCAAACCCCCCGACTTTTCAGGATTGACCCCAAAACCCACGCCCATGCCTGTTTTGGACACCCAGACGTGTTGGGCTTTTAGGTAATTTTTTAGGTTAAAACGGTGCAGGTATGGACTTTCGGCAGACAAAAGACAGCTAAAAGTGTCTCGCCACACCAACACCTGATGAAAGCTTTGCGGAATTTCATTAAAGCGGTTGATCGCCAAATCCACTCGCCCCTGCTCCATGTCCCGATAAGACACGTCCGATGGGGTCAAAAAATCCAAAATCACGTTGGGCGCTTCAGAACGCAAAGCCTTGACCAAACGTGGCACCAATGTGGCTTCGGCATAATCGCTGGTCATGATACGAAATATCCGAGACGTGCTATAAGGGCGAAATTCGGTGCGTGGCTCTAAGATGGTTGCCACATCGGACAAAATTTCCCGAATTTTGGGTTGCAGTTCGGTGGCACGCTCGGTAGGGGTCATGCCTTCACTAGAACGCACCAGTAAAGGATCATTAAACAACGACCGCAATCTGCGCAAAATATTACTCATGGCAGGCTGCGTAATGTCCAGTTGTTCGGCGGCTCGTGTTACGTTTTTTTCACGCAACAAGACATCTAAATACACCAAAAGATTTAAATCAACTTTTTGTAAATTCATGACTGACTCTTATCATTTATTGTTATGGATTTTTGGGGACGATAAGCTTGGATTGGTCGCCAACATACAATAAAAATCAAACTTTAACCATTTTTTTAACACAAAATTAGCACAAACCTTGTATTAGCACAAACCTTGTCGCACAAACACAAATAGCATTTAAGCCCATCAAATATCCTAATCCAGCTGCACCATTTCATCTTGGCTTACTTGTAACACCCCATCAATTTTTTGATAAAACGCCATCGCCGTTGGCAAGATTTTGGGGTCTTTGACATCAATCGCCACCGCATTAAAAATGCGATAATCGTACAGCACCGTATCGCCTTTGGCAGTGATGGCACGAACAATATTGTCCTTTTTGTCTTCGGCAAAATAAATGATAAGCACGGTGCTTTGATTGTCTGGGCGTTGGTATTGGTAGTTGGCGGGCGTGATTTCGGGTTCTTGAACGATGGGCTCACTGTGGTCTCGTAGGAGCTGGGGCTGAGCGGTTTGACAAGCTGTCAATATAAAAGGCAGTAGCACACAGGCAATCAAAGGGTTTTTTGTGGTCATTTTACTTTCCTTTTTTTATACAATGTGGCTTTGATGTCATACAATCACAACTTTTGTACCAACGGACACCCTATCATAAAGCCAAATAAGCTCATCATTACGCATACGAATACAGCCATGCGACATCGGCACCCCCATCGGCTCGGTGTCGGGCGTGCCATGAATATAAATATAACGGCTAAAGGTGTCGCAGTTTTGACCGTCTGTGGTTTGTCCCAAGTTTTTGCCCTGCTGGCACCCCTTAAGCCACAAAATACGGCTCAAAATCCAATCCCTGTCAGGAAACTGCTTACCCAAATGTTCATCATAAATTTCGCCCGTAAACTGCCGACCGACAAATACGGCATTTATGGGAAATTCACCGCCGATTTTTTGGGCGATTTGGTGCTCACCAAGGGGCGTACAGCCTGTGTTTTCTAGCTGCCCTGCGCCATTTTTGGCGGTGGAAACGCTAAATTGAGCAATCACTTCGTCATCTTCGGACAAAGTCAGTGTCTGCAACGTGGTATCAATCAATAACGATAAAGACATGATGTGCGCTTTGACAAAAAATTGTGCCTTAGTTTATCAAACTTTCGTGATTTTGGTTGCAAAATTTTCGCCTAAGCATAAAATTTTGTCCTTTTGACGGTGAAAAATCCCCCCGATTTGGTGAAAAGTGCTATAATTCTGCGTTTATCACAAATTTAACTCACACTTTTAAGGACACGTCATGTCAAACGCAACCATTTTACAATCCTTGCCTGTCGGCGATAAAGTCGGTATCGCTTTTAGTGGCGGCTTAGATACGTCTGCGGCGATTTTGTGGATGAAACAAAAAGGCGCATTGCCTTATGCCTATACCGCCAATTTAGGTCAGCCCGACGAAGACGACTACAACGCCATTCCTGTCAAAGCTGAAAGCTATGGCGCCATCAAGGCACGTTTGATTGACTGCCGTTTGCAACTGGTTAATGAAGGCATTGCCGCTATTCAGTGCGGAGCGTTTCATGTAACGACAGGGGGCATGCCTTATTTTAATACCACACCACTGGGACGAGCGGTTACAGGCACCATGCTGGTCAGCGCCATGCGTGAAGACGATGTCAATATTTGGGGCGATGGCTCAACCTACAAAGGCAACGACATTGAGCGTTTTTATCGTTATGGACTTTTGACCAATCCTAACCTAAAAATTTATAAACCTTGGCTTGATGTTGCCTTTATTGATGAATTGGGCGGTCGTAGCGAAATGTCGCAGTTTTTGATTGACAATGGCTACGATTACAAAATGAGCAAAGAAAAAGCCTATTCTACCGACAGCAATATGCTTGGGGCGACACACGAAGCCAAAGATTTGGAATTTTTAAACGCCAGTATGCACATTGTTGAGCCCATCATGGGCGTGGCGTTTTGGGATCAAACCATTGAAATCAAACCCGAAACGGTCAGCGTAGAATTTATAGAAGGCGTACCCGTTGCCATCAATGGTGAGCGTTTTGACAGCGTGATTGACATGATGTTAAAAGCCAATGAAATCGGCGGTCGTCATGGACTTGGCATGACCGATCAAATTGAAAACCGCATCATCGAAGCCAAAAGCCGTGGCATTTATGAAGCCCCTGGTATGGCGCTGTTGCACATCTGTTATGAGCGTTTGGTAACGGGCATTCATAACGAAGACACCATTGAACAATACCGCATTAATGGCTTGCGCTTGGGTCGCCTACTGTATCAAGGTCGCTGGTTTGACAGCCAAGCTTTGATGTTAAGAGAAACGGCGCAGCGTTGGGTCGCCAAAGCCATCACAGGTACGGTAACGCTTGAGCTGCGTCGTGGCAATGACTACAGCATTTTGAACACCGTTTCGCCCAACCTAACTTATGAGCCAGAGCGCCTATCTATGGAAAAAGTAGAAGACGCAGCCTTTACCCCAACCGATCGCATAGGACAGCTAACCATGCGCAATCTTGACATCAAAGATACCCGTGAAAAACTGGCAATCTACACACAGTCAGGACTGCTTGGGCTAAGTGCCGGCAACAGCGTGCCACAGCTGGACAGCAAATAACGCTCTTTATGCCACAAACGCTACTGACGGGATTTATGGTGTCTGGCGGCTTGATTGTCGCCATCGGCGCTCAAAACGCCTACGTCCTAAAGCAAGGACTGCTCAAACAGCACGTTTTTTGGGTGTGTTTGACTTGCTTTTTGTGCGATTTTAGCCTAATTGGGCTTGGCGTTTTGGGGCTGGGTGGTATCATGGAGCGATACCCACTACTACAACTGTCATTGGCGTTATTTGGGGCGGTATTTTTGACCTTGTATGGCATTCGTGCTTTTATGAGTGCCTACAAAGGCAACCAAACCCTAAGCGAAGATGGCAGCATTGCCCCACAATCCTTACAAAAAACGCTCGCCTTTACCCTTGCCATCACCCTACTAAACCCCCACGTCTATTTGGATACCCTGATATTAATTGGTATCAGTGCCAGTCCTTTAAGTTTAGAGCAAAAGTACCTATTTTTAATCGGGGCGTGGGGAGCGTCTTTTTTGTGGTTTTTTGGGTTGGGCTATGGGGCAAGGCTGTTGATTCCTTATTTTAAAAAACCTTTCACATGGCAACTGTTAGACACAAGCATTGGTATCATCATGTGGGTCATTGCCATCGGGCTGTTTGGTTACGCCCATCGTTTAAACGCTGCTCAAGCATTCATCTAAAATTTTCTTATGTCTTTGATTAATAAAAAAAAATTAACCAAACAACAAACTCGGCAAATTCAAAAAAACGAAGAAGCCCTAAACGATGACGACACGCTTGCCGGCGGACTTATCATCAGTCATTTTGGCAAACAGCTGGACGTACAGCTCACGCACCTGCCTGACGATTTCCCCCCAAATACTGCCAATATCGGTGATGTCTGGCGGTGTCATGCTCGCCCAACTTTGCCCATGCTGACCACCGGCGACAAAGTCAAAGTCAGCCTAGACCCAAGCCATAACGCAGGACTTATCAAAGGTCTTATCCCCCGCACCACACTCATCACTCGCCCCGACCGCTATCACAAACTCAAACCCGTCGCCAGTAATGTGGATATTTTGGTGATTGTTTTTGCCCCCTTGCCAAAACCTGCGCCTGAACTGATTGATCGTTATTTGCTCATTGCTCGGTTAAGCAAGGTAACGCCTTTATTGGTATTAAACAAAGCCGACATCTTGGACGAATACCCTGCCGCCTTAGAAATTCTTCAAGAATATCAAGAACTTGGCAAAAAGTACGCCTTTGAGACACTCATCACTTCTCAAGACGGACAAGGATTGGACGAATTACGCCATCTCATCAGGGGGCGCTTATGTGTGTTTGCAGGTCAGTCAGGCGTGGGAAAATCCAGTTTAATCAATCAGTTAATACCAAACGCCCTACAAGCAACCAACGCCATCAGTACGGGTTCCAAGCTTGGACAGCACACCACCACCACCAGCCGCCTACTGCCTTATCACAAAGACGACCTAAGCCAAGGCGGAATCATTGACACCCCCGGTATCAGAGAATATGGCGTATGGCATTTAAGCGGTCAAGACATCGTGCAAGGTTTTGATGAATTGCGTGAACTGTCAGGACTTTGTCGTTATAGAGACTGCAATCACAATCCAAACGCCAAAGGCTGTGCGTTTTGGCAAGGGGTTCAAGACGGTCAAATCTCCCAAAAACGCTTAGAAAGCTTTTTAAAATTGCTTGGCGAAGCAAATGGCTGATTGCTCAATCTACACGCAAATCACCGGCACAAAAAAGACAAACGCTCAATGTTTTTTTATCAACATTTGCCAAACACCAATATAACTTTTTGGTGCATCAATATGAATGCGCCCCAATCTAAAATTTAAAAAAAATACATTTTATTCATCTAATCCATCATCAAAACACCGTTTATCCACTCAGCGCTTGCCATGCTTTCGCCCCAATTAAATATCAATGCAATCAATACTGGGTTTATGTGGTTGGTTTTTGTCAAGGTCTGTTACCAAAAAATAAGTGCATTCTTGGAAATTTATGCGTATAATAGGAAGTTTGGTACTTATAAACGGAGCAAAACACAGTGGATCGCTGGTTTGAATTTATGGGTAATCACCCTTTTTTATTTGGTTTTTTGTTTGTCCTGATTGTACTTTTTTTTAGCTTAGAAAAAAAACGCAGCGGCAAAAAAATTGCCCCAAACGCCCTTGGATTGCTTGTTAATAACGAAAACGCCGTTTTGATTGACATTCGCCCTGCCGACAAATTCGCCACGGGTCATATTTCAGGAAGTCGCAACATTCCTTTTGCCACCTTAAAAGACCACATCAGCGAACTGCAAGCCATCACCACGCCCATCATTTTTGTGTGCGACATGGGCATGCAAGCGGGCATGGCGGTGCAGCTTATCGGTAAACCCAACGCCATGCGTTTAGAAGGCGGTATCATCAATTATCAAGCGGCAGGATTACCACTCATCACCCCCAAAAATAAACTCAAAAAATAACTACCAACCCTACCAAAAACAGATTATTGGTAGATTTTATCCGACAAACGGTATATTACCCAACCATAAGACTGATAGAATATATTTAACTGATGGAAAAGTTAAATAATTTTACTTGCCTTTTGGTGTATAGTGTAGGAAGATATACCGTTTTGTCTTGTATTGCTTTTCTTAAATTATTCATCGTTTGATTGTGTCATGGAGAAATTATGACAGTTGTTACTTTGTACACCAAAGACACTTGCCCTTATTGTATCAACGCCAAACGCCTACTTGACAGCAAAGGCATTGCCTACACTGAAATCAGCGTGTATGACCTAAGCAGTGAAGAGCGTGCCGCTATTGCCCAAAAAACCAACAATTATCGCACCGTACCCCAAATTTTTATTGGCGATACGTTTATTGGGGGTTTTGATAATCTAAACGAACTCAATCAAACTGGCAAACTTGATGCCATGCTAGCTTCTTAACCGTATTTTTTCTTTGGATATGGCTCT
>JBHAZZ010000024.1:0-11802 GCA_041781275.1 Moraxella sp. | reverse complement strand
GTACGTCCTTACCCGCCTGCAATAGCGTCTGTAGTGCATCAATCGCCCCTTTTATGGGTGGCAAATTTTCAAAAAAGCCTTGCGTGGTATAAATCTGCCTTAAAATTTCCTTATGCTCTAGATAATCGTCCGCCAAATAAAAATTTTGCCGACCGTGGGGCAATGGCGGCAATGATGAGCCAAATTTGGCTTGGCAAGCAAGATTGACCCCCTTTTCAAAATCCGCCAGTACGCCATCTTGGTCAATTAAAATCAGTTTAAACATCACATTCTCCCAAAAATCAATGATTGTAAAGAAAATTTAGCCACAGTTCAAATAGCACCCATCAATTTTAACGCCAAAAAAATCATTTCCCAAACTGAATTGAGAAATGATTTTATGAGTCAAAAGGTCATCAATCGCCGATTTTTTCGCCATGTAGCGCCAAATCCAGTCCTTGATATTCTTCTTCGTCATTGACACGCAGCCCCATGACTTTTTTGAGCACCAAGCCAATGATAAGCGTTACCACCGCACAGTATACCGCCGTTGCCAGCACGCCTTCTATTTGTAGCCAAAGCTGCGCCCCAAAGGAAGTTTGTAGTGGCTCGCCCATCACTTTGGCACTGGCAAACATACCTGTCAAGACAGCCCCAATAACACCCCCTACCCCATGCAGTCCAAATGCATCCAAACTGTCATCAATGCCCATTTTTTTCTTGGCAAAACTGATGGTTAAGAAACAGCCCACAGCGGTCAAGACACCGATGGCGATCGCCCCACCCACATCAACAAACCCTGCCGCAGGTGTGATACCCACAAGTCCTGCAATCGCACCTGACGCACCGCCCAAGGCAGACGCTTTGCCACGATGGAGATATTCCGCCACAAGCCACGCCAATGCTCCAACCGCAGCCGCCACTTGCGTTACGACCAAAGCCATCGCTGCACTTGCATTTGCCCCAAGTGCTGAGCCGCCATTAAAACCAAACCAACCAACCCATACAAGCCCAGTACCAATCAAAGTCAATGCCAAGTTGGCAGGTGCCATGTTGCCTTTTTGGTAGCCACGACGTTTGCCAAGCAGCGCCGCCAATACAAGACCTGCCACGCCTGCATTAATATGCACCACCGTCCCGCCTGCAAAGTCAAGTGCGTCGCCAGTCAGCCAGCCACCGCCCCAAACCCAGTGGCAAACAGGCGCATAAACCAACACCACCCAAAGCGCCGAAAACCACAAAAAGGTGCTAAATTTGACACGTTCCGCCAAAGAGCCCGCCAAAATCGCCACCGAAATGATGGCAAACGTCATCTGAAACACCACAAATAACAAAGTTGGTACACTGCCTGTCAAATCACTCATGGCAATGTTATTTAGCAATACAAAATCAAATCCACCCACAAAGGCATTGGCAGAGCTTTCTGAGAACGCCAAAGAATAACCCACCAATACCCACATCACTGACACCACAGCCGCCGCCCCAAAACTGTGCATCATGGTGGATAAAATGTTCTTTTTGCGCACCATGCCTGCATAAAACAGCGCCAGTCCCGGTATGGTCATCATCAGCACCAATGCCGTAGAAACCAAAACCCAAGCGGTATCGCCCGTATTTAGCGTAGCACCCTCTTCTGCCAATGCAAGACTTGGCAATAATGCCAGCAGTATCAATAACTTTTTCATTGCCCACTCCTCAATTATATGGCTGATTCACCTGTTTCATTGGTACGGATACGCACCACTTCGTCTAAAGGCATCACAAAAATTTTGCCATCGCCAATCTTACCTGTCTGCGCCGCCTTGATGATGGTCTCCACCACCGCCTCAACCATCTCATCGCCAACAGCGATTTCAATTTTGATCTTTGGCAAAAAATCCACCACATATTCCGCCCCACGATACATCTCGGTATGCCCTTGTTGGCGACCAAAACCCTTGACTTCGCTGACAGTCATGCCATGAATGCCAAGCTCTGACAGGCTTTCACGCACTTCGTCCAACTTAAAAGGCTTTAAGATTGCATAGATTAGCTTCATTTAATCACTCCCACTTTGGATATTTATCAATTTTTTTGATGATAATATATGATTATAAAATATATTACAAGTGGCTGACGGAATAATTTATCAAAAAAGTTTATATGGCTATGATTTTTATAAATAATTAAACGGGAAAATGTGTCAATGTGTGACACTTCTTTTTCTTAACAGTAAAATTTGCTATCATAACTTACCTTTAATTTGTCAAAGCATTCACCATGAGCAAACTTCCCTATCTCATCGCCCCTTCTATTTTGTCCGCCGATTTCGCCAGACTTGGCGATGATGTCAAAGCCGTGCTTGACGCTGGTGCGGACGTGGTGCATTTTGATGTGATGGACAACCACTATGTGCCAAACCTGACTTTTGGGGCAATGATTTGTAGCGCCCTAAAAGATTATGGCATTAGCGCCCCCATTGACGTACATTTGATGGTAACGCCCGTTGATGGCATGATTGAAGCCTTTTTAAAAGCAGGGGCGGACATCATCACCTTTCACCCCGAAGCCACCCAGCACATTGATCGCAGCCTACAGCTCATCAAAGACGGTGGGGCAAAGTGCGGATTGGTCTTTAATCCTGCCACGCCTTTACATTACCTAGATCATACTTTGGACAAAGTCGATCAAATTTTATTGATGAGCGTCAATCCAGGCTTTGGTGGACAAAAGTTCATTGACAGCACACTAAACAAACTTCGCCATGTCCGCAAACTGATAGACGACAGTGGACGAGACATTCGCCTCGAAGTAGATGGCGGTGTCAATGTAGAAAATATCCGCAAAATCGCCGAAGCGGGCGCAGATATGTTTGTGGCAGGATCGGCAATTTTTAATCACAGCGATTATCAAGCCGTCATCGGTCAAATGCGTGATGAACTTGCAAAGGTAAAATCATGACAGACAACACCCCAAAAAGCACCCCCAAAAGCCTAATTCCCCTAAGCATGACGATAGGTCTTGGGGTGTTTGCCCTGCTTTTGACTTTGATGGGTTATGGGTTTCGGCTGCTCAAAGGCGACAGCATAGAAGCGGTCGCTCGTCATGCGCTGGTGGTACTGTCGTTTTTTTTAATTGTGCTGCCTGCTTTGGTAACGCTTGGGGCGTGGGGCATGAATAAATTTACTGGCAGCCAAATCCAAACTCGTAATGCGTGGACGTTGGGGCTGCTGCTTTCTTGCGTGATGATTTTAACCATGATGGGGCAATACAGTTAATGAGCTTTAAAATTAGCCAAATTTTACCCGATTGTGTCGTTCCCAAAGACGTCCCCAAAGGGCTTGTCCTAACTTTAATCATCGCTGTGATGTTGGTTGGGCTTTCAGGCTATCGCTATGGCAAGGGTGATGTTTTTCAAGGCTGGCTTCATGTGCTAGAAAACTGGGTGTTATATTTGGTTTTGTTTCCTGCCTTGACCGCCCTAATCAGTTTTCCCCTAAAATACCGTGATAACAGCTTTGACGTCAAAATGGCGTATTATTTGGGTATGTTTGTGGGACTTTTGTTTATGCTTGCCAAATTGCGGTATTGGCGATAAAATTTTGATTGAAAAATAAAAACATTACCCCAAATTAACTTTATCTGTTTGATATCAAGGAAACAGCATGACCACTGATGATAAATTTTTTCAAGAGTTAGAAAAAAAGCTAAAACAAGCCCAAGACAAACAACAAAAACTGATCACCAAAGAAGCCTTTTTGGAATTTGTAGAACGTGATGACGGCACGCTTGTCCTAAAAGAAATGGGCAGCGATGACGCACTGGTGAGCATTAATTTTGCCGACAGCGTGCGTGAAATGATCGGCACAGAAAATTTGCGTCATATCGGCGAACACATGATTCAAGCAGGCATTGCAAGCTTTATGCACCGCCAAGTTGGACAATATCACGCCCACGTCTATGACGAAAAACCCAAACACTTTAGCTAATTCTTGGGGCATTTGACGTTTTGTAATGACAGTTTAAGCAAAACTTGCAAATTTTTATCAACATCAAGATTAGCCAAGTATTAAAGCGCCAAAATGCCCTACCAACTTTAATTTTATTTCCAATTTTAAGGCTTGTTATGACCGCCAAACGCCCCATCGTCCACCCCAAACCCAGTCAATCACCCAAAAAAGCCTTAATTTGGATTGATCTTGAGATGACAGGGCTTGACACCCAACAAGATGAAATCATTGAAATTGCCACCATCATCACCGATGATAATCTCAATATCTTGGCAGAAGGTCCTGTGCTTGCCATCAAAGTGCCCGACACCGTGCTCAACGGCATGGACGACTGGAACAAAAATCAGCATGGTCAGTCAGGCTTAATTGACCGTGTGCGCCGCAGCCAAGTTACCCTACAAGACGCAGAACGTGCCACACTGGAATTTTTGGCAAAATGGGTGGACAAAGGCATCTCGCCGATGTGTGGCAATTCCATCTGTCAAGACAGACGTTTTTTGGCACGACAAATGCCACAATTAGAAGCCTATTTCCATTATCGCAATTTGGACGTGTCTAGCGTCAAAGAGCTGTGCTATCGTTGGCGTCCTGACATCGCCAGCACCTACCAAAAAGGCGGAGCGCATTTGGCGCTTGATGACATCAGAGATTCCATTCGTGAACTGCGCCATTATCGGGAGCATTTTTTTAAATTGTTGTCATGATATTTGATTAAGCGCATTCATATCAGCACACTTTGATAAGCACACTTTGGCATTGATATGGCTTTTATTGTCATTTTGTGTCAAGTTGGTCATACAGACATCAAATGTTAATATGTTTTAACTTATTTATCAAAATGTTAATATTTGTAAAGTCCTAATTAATTTTCCTAATTTTTCAATCAATTAAACACCCACCCACCAAGGCACCAAGCCGAAAGCGTCTTATCCCTTCGGCTTTTTTGTGTTACAATTATTAAGACGTAGAAACATTTATTTTGATGGCAATTTAGACATCACTATTGGCTGTTTTTGTTTAAGTGTTGCTCAAAAAAAAGTGTTTGTACGCCCCACCATTCACTTTTTTTGGGAGTAGCCAAATGCCAAACCAGACCCATGCTTTAGCCAGCATTGACATCATTGATACCGACATCGCCATCGTTGGCGCAGGGGGCGCAGGCTTAAGAGCCGCCATTGAAATCGCCAAAACATCACCCAATACCAAAATCGCTCTCATCTCCAAAGTTTATCCCATGCGCAGTCATACCGTTGCCGCCGAAGGGGGTGCTGCTGGCGTGGTGCGTGATGATGACAGCCTAGACAATCATTTTCATGACACGGTTTCGGGTGGGGACTGGCTGTGCGACCAAGATGTGGTGCAGTATTTTGTAGAAAATGCCACATCAGAGATGATACAGCTTGAACATTGGGGCTGTCCGTGGTCTCGTCTGCCCAATGGTCGTGCCAACGTGCGCCGTTTTGGGGGCATGAAAATCCCCAGAACGTGGTTTGCTGCCGACAAAACAGGCTTTCATATTTTGCATACGCTGTTTCAAACGTCCCTACAATATCCCAGTATTACCCGTTTTGATGAGCATTTTGTCCTTGATTTGTTGGTACAAGATGACGCTGTACAAGGCGTGCTTGCTTTTGACATGGGTTGTGGAGTGGCTCGGGCTTTTCGTGCCAAAAGCGTCATCATCGCCACAGGGGGCGCAGGTCGGGTGTATCAATACAACACCAATGGCGGTATCGTAACGGGTGATGGCATGGCGCTGGCGTATCGTCATGGCGTACCTTTGCAGGACATGGAATTTGTGCAATATCACCCAACAGGCTTACCAGGTTCTGGCATTTTGATGACCGAAGGCTGTCGGGGAGAAGGTGGGATTTTGACCAACAAAGACGGCTATCGTTATTTGCAAGATTATGGCTTAGGTCCTGAAACCCCCATCGGCGAACCCAAAAACAAATACATGGAACTAGGACCCAGAGACCGCTTATCGCAAGCTTTTTATCACGAACACAAAAAAGGACGCACCATAGACACGGCTCGGGGGGCGGTGGTGCATTTGGATTTGCGTCATTTGGGCGAAAGTTTTATTAATGAACGCCTGCCCTTTATTCGTTCGTTGGCGAAAAAATTTGTGGGCATTGACCCTGCTCTTCACCCCATTCCTGTGCGCCCAACCGCTCACTATACGATGGGCGGTATCAAAACTGACATTCGCTGTCAAACTCCGCTTGCAGGACTGTTTGCCGTGGGCGAATGTGCGTCTGTGGGGCTACATGGGGCAAACCGACTGGGCTCAAACTCATTGAGTGAACTTTTGGTTTTTGGTAAAGTCGCTGGCAAAGAAGCCTTAACATTTGCCACATCACACGCCAAAGACGTGGACATTCATCAGCTTGCCAAACACGCTTATCAGCCGTTTTTTGAGCTGTTACATCGCAAAGATGGCAGCGAAAATCCAGCGCACATTCGCCAAGAACTCGGTCTTTTGATGGACAGTCATATCGGCATTTATAGAAGTGGCGACGATTGCCAAAACGCCATCAACAAAATTGGTGAGCTTAAACAGCGATATCGCCACGTCAAAATCAGCGACCACAGCAGCATTTTTAATACCGATTGGTTTGGGGTGATTGAGCTTGGATTTTTGCTTGATGTTGCCGAAGCCATGATTTATAGCGCCAACGCCCGACTAGAATCTCGGGGCTCGCACCAAAGATTGGACTTTGTACAGCGTGATGACACGGCATTTTTAAAGCATACGTTGGCATATTATCAAGCACAAAAACCACCCATCATCGCCTATGCACCTGTCATCATCACCAAGTCGCAGCCCGCCACTCGGGTCTATGGCAAAGCCGCCGAACAACCAACGAGCCACTAGGGGGAAGTTGTTATGACCAATACAGCCGCCAACATCATCACTGACAACATCAGCACCATGCACATCAAAGTGGCACGCTATCGCCCTGATGTTGATGACAAACCGTGGTTTCAAGACTTTGAAGTGCCTTGGTCGCAAGATATGTCCATTTTGGACGCTCTACTTTATATCAAGGACAATTTTGCCCCTGATCTGAGCTTTCGCTGGTCGTGCCGCATGGAAGTGTGTGGCTCGTGCGGCATGGTGGTCAATGGCATACCCAAACTTGCTTGCTCTACCTTTGTGCGAGAATACGCCCATTTGGATTTTATTGAAATTGGCGCTTTAGATCAAATGCCGATTGAAAGGGATTTGATCATTGACATGAACCCCTTTATCAAAAAGCTAGAATCCATCAAGCCTTATATCATCAATGCTGCACCACCCAAAGACCAAGAGTACATTCAAACACCCAAACAGCTTGCCAAATATAAGCAATACACCATGTGCATTAACTGCTTATTGTGTTATCAAGCCTGTCCGCAAATTGGGCTAAATGCCGAGTTTTTGGGTCCTGCGGCGTCTGCCTTGGCGCACCGTTACAATCTGGACAATCGGGATACGGGCGCAAAACAGCGGTTCACCGTCTTAAATAACGCCAATGGCATTTGGCCGTGTACCTTTGTGGGATTTTGTTCGGAAGTCTGCCCCAAACACGTTGATCCTGCTGGGGCAATTCAGCAAAGCAAAGCCGCCGCCATGCCTTATTGGGCGATGTCATTATTTGGGGGAGCGTCATCATGAACAGCCACAAAAAACCCTACATCAAAAAACAACCTGCCAACTGGTATCAAGAAAACCGCTTTTTTGGTTTGTATATGCTGCGTGAATTGACCGCCATTCCTGTGGCACTAGAAGCGGTCAATCTGTTTGCAGGTTTGGCAAGTTTGGCAAAAGAGTTGTCTACTTGGCAAGCGTGGCTGTCGGCGCAAACGCACCCTGCCATGATACTGTTTCATCTGATTGTCATCATCGCCAGTTTGTATCATAGCGCCACTTGGTTTTCTGCCATGCCCAAAGCCATTCGCATTCAGCAAGGCGAAAAGTTTGTGCCTGATAAACTTCTGATTGGCGGTAGCTGGGCGACTTTGGTGGGCGTGTTTGCCGTTTTGGTGGGACTGGTTATCTATTTTTCAAAATAGCATAAAATGACTTTTAACAAGTTAAGGGGGAGTCATGAGCGATAACAAACATTTAAAACCCTTATACTGGGGAATTTTTTCGGTGGGTGGCACGGTTGCTGCCTTAACCCTTGTGCCGTTGGTGTTGGTTTTTTGTTTGCTTGTGCCTTTTGGGGTGCTTGGCGATGCGACAGCGTTTTATCATTCGGTACATACTTTTGTGGCGCACCCCATCATTTATGTGGGCTTATCTGGGCTGATTTTTACACTGCTTTGGCATGGGGCGCACCGTTTTTATTATATTTTGCATGACATACATTTTCATGTGGGAAATGGGGTGCGGCTGTTTTTTTATGGCATTGCCATCATGGGATTTGTCATCAGTTTGGTTTATGGATTGGCATAAAAATCGCATGTCGTTAAGCGAATAGGTGTAACACAAAAGCAACCATGAAAAAACCGCTAATTTTATTTATCCTGATGGGGGTGCTGTGTTTTTTTGCTGTTCAAAATTATTTGCACCCCCAAGTCAAATATAACGACGGCTGGACAAGACTTAAGCACCCTTTTGACACTCGGGTGCGTTATCGCATTGGCACCATTGACAGCCGTTTTGACATCAGCCAAGACGAAATCAAAGCCTTAAGCCGACAAGCCGAAAAAATTTGGTCTGATGGCACAGGACAAGAATGGTTTGTTTATGACGACAAAGCAAGGCTAACCATTAATTTTATTTATGACGAAAGACAAGCAGAAAGCACCGCCAGACGAAACACCCAGTTTGCCATCGATGGCATGATACAATCGCACGAAAAACAATCTGCAAAATTACGCACCGATCGTCAAGCTTTGGATCAAGAATTTCACAACCTACAAAGCGAACTCAAACACTGGCACACCCGTTTTCACAACGTACAAAGCATGATGCAAAGCACCCAAGACAGCACCCAATATGCGGTCTTAAATGCCGAACGCCAATCGTTATTGTACCAAAAACAAGTTTTGGATCAAAAGGCTGCTTTGTATGAAGAAAATCAAGCCAAGTTTAATTCATCGGTCAATAGTTTTAACGAAAACACTCGGCAAATGAACAGCGTGATTGAAAACGCCAATAAACGCTTTACTCCCAGAGAGTTTCATAAAGGCATTTTTAATGGCAAAGAAATTAATATTTATGAATTCAGTTCTCGTGATGATTTGCTTTTGACGCTCGCTCACGAATTGGGGCACGCCTTAGACATCGATCATAATGACGACCCCACCGCACTGATGTATGCGTTTTCAGGCGAACAGGACATGAAAAATTTCAAACTTAAGCCTGCGGACATACAATTATTACATGACAGAAATCAATGATCATCTACTTAATGATAAACTTTAAAAAAGCCGTTACTCATATCACAGCCTTATCTTTAGTATATTTGTTTACTCATTGAATAATTGCTTAATTTCTACATCTGTAAACCGATATTCTTTGCCACAAAAACCACAGTCCAAAGACAATACACCGCCATGCTCGTCTGCCAGTTGTAGGGCTTGCGTTTCGCCCAGTTGCACAATAGCCCCTTGGCATTTTTGGTTAGAGCAGGTGCAAGCAAAATGTAGCGCTTCACTGTCGGGCAGTGCCACATCTTCTTCATGATACAAGCGATACAAAATCTCATTGGCGGACAATGTGGTCAGCTCTTCTGGCTTTACGGTGTTGGTCAAAGCGGTCAGTCTGTCCCACAAATCAGGATCGCTGTCTTTGTCTTCTTCGGTTTGTGGCAGCAGCTGCACCAAAATCCCGCCTGCGTTTTGTTCGTCGGTCGCCAGTTTGATTAAGGTGGGAATCTGCGCTGACTGTTTTTGGTAATGCGCCAAACATTCTGCCAAACTGTCGCTCATTCGTTCCACAATGCCTTGATAACTTTCGCCATTTTCAGGGTGTATGCTGATGAATAACACGCCATTTTCTAATAGTGCAAAGGCATCATCACTGCGACTTAATCCCTGCCAAATGGCACGCTCGTCATCACTGACACAGCTAAAACTTGCCACCGCTCGCACCGCCCCTGCGTGATCGCACTCCGCCACCGCAAATTTTAATAAAGAAGTTTCGTTCATCGCTTGCAGCTGAATGGACAGTTTGCCTTTGATTTTTAGGGTACTGATCAACAAACTGCTGGCAACCAACATTTCCCCAAGCAACGCTTGCAGTGCTTTGGGATATGCTTTTTGGGTGATGACCGTTGTAAAAGCCTTGGACAATTTCACCACATCGCCACGCACTGGAGACTGGTTAATAAAAAACCGCTGACGATATTCACTGTGAGTTTTTTGAATGTCGGATTCTTGATGGGTTTGTTTCGTCATTATATTGCTCAACCATAAAAAAATAATTGTGTATTATGGGGACTTATTTTAAAATCTAAAGTCATTTGTCTAATACACCGCCATGAAACTCAATTTAACTCAATTACACCATCTTGCCGACACTTGCCCGATTGATTTTGCTTTTGCCTTACAACAATTAGATGACGATGATGACGGCTTTTTGGGAACGGGCGCAGATTTACAGCCTGCCACGTTACTGCACGCCTATCGCTTGGGAATATTTCCTTGGTTTGGCAAAAACGATCCGATTTGCTGGTATTCGCCCACGCCCCGCTGTGTCATCAGCCCCGCAGACTTTCGCCCCAAAAAATCCCTAATCCGCACCGCCAAAAAATTACCTTGGCAAATCAGTATCAATCACGCCTTTGAGCAAGTAATAGACGCTTGCAGTCAGCCCAGAGCTTATAGCAACGAGACATGGATTGGACAAGAAATGAAAGATGCCTATCAACAGCTGCACCGCTTGGGCGTGGCAATCAGCGTGGAAGTTTGGCAAGACGAGCCGTTAAACAGCGACTTAATTGGTGGGCTATATGGATTGCATTTGGGCAGTTTATTTTGTGGCGAAAGTATGTTTCACAAACAAACAGACGCTTCAAAAATTGCCTTTTGGGGGCTGATGAATGTGTGCCAAAAAGCAGGTGTGTTACTTGTGGACTGCCAGCTTGAAAATCCGCATTTGATGAGTCTTGGGGCAAGGCTTTGTCGGCGAGAAGCGTTTTTGCAAGACTTACCCCTACTGACACACACCCCTTGTCAAGCTTGGGACACCCAAACCATCAAGGTGTGTGAGCTTGTCAGCCATTAATTTTGGGTGTGCTGTTGGGTGTTTTGCTTTTCATAAAACACCTTCACAAATTCATCAAACGTATCGTTTTCAATACTGGTACGAATGTTTTGCATTAAGTTTTGATAAAACCGCAAATTGTGAATCGTGCCCAGTTGAGCCGATAACATCTCGCCACATTTATGCAAATGGTGCAGATAAGCACGGCTAAAATTTTGGCAAGTATAGCAATCGCACTCTTTATCCAAAGGGCTTTCATCATAGCGATGGACGGCGTTTTTGATTTTGACCGCCCCTGTACTGGTGAAATAATGACCATTACGAGCGTTGCGGGTCGGCATGACGCAGTCAAACATATCCACGCCACGGCGTACCGCTTCTACGATGTCGCTTGGCGTACCCACCCCCATCAAATAGCGGGGCTTGTCGCTGGGCATGGCGTTTGGCAAATAATCCAGCACCTTCATCATCTCATCTTTAGGCTCGCCCACTGATAAACCCCCAATGGCATAACCATCAAAAGGCATGGCAACCAAGCTTTGTAACGATTGCAGTCGCAAATCTTGATACATAGAGCCTTGCACAATGCCAAACAGGGCGTTTTTGTTGCCTAATTTTTGGTGTTCGTTAATG
>JBHAZZ010000023.1:0-9022 GCA_041781275.1 Moraxella sp. | reverse complement strand
GTGCCTGTTTTTAGCCGATAATTGATACCTTTGACTTGAATCATACGCTTGCCTTCTTATTATACACTTGCCTTTTTATTATATTGACGAAACACAAGCAGCAAAAACACCACCCCACCAATCAGCTCAATCACCACTTCAAGCACGCCTGCCATCTTCAGGGCATATTCAAACAGCATTTGCCCAAACACAAGGCATAGCATGGCAAACAAACTTACCAGTACCAAGCGTTTGCCGTGGTGCATGGACGTACTTGCCTGATTGGTCAAGGCGCACACCAACAGCCCAAAAAAGGTAATTGGACCCACCATCGCCGTAGATACCGCCACCAATAAAGCAATCAAACCAAGCAGCAACAAGGTTAATTTTTGATAATTAATCCCCAAATTGATGGCAGGATATTTGCCAAGCAGCAAAATATCACACTGATGACGCAGCCGCCACATCACCCCTGCACAGATGACAGACAACACCACCGCCACGCCCAAAATTTGTGTATTGATGGTATTAAACTGCGCATAGCTTGCCGCCTGTATGGTAACAAATTCATCAGGGCTAATCATGCGTGCCACCAGTGCCGACAACGAACGAAACAGCACCCCAAACACCACGCCCACCAAAATCAGCCGTGTCAAATCTTGGCTGTGCTTGGTAAATAACAAACGAAACATCAAAAGCGACAAACCAAGCATTAAGCCAGCTTCTAGGGCAAATTGGGCAAGTTTGGGAATACTAGCAAGGCTTGCCACCCCCAAAAAAAACACCAACAAACTTTTGATAAGCACATACAAAGCGTCAAAACCCAGTAACGCAGGGGTCAAGATGGGATTGTGCGTCAAGGTCTGAAACAGCAGCGTACTTGTACCAATGGCAAACCCCACCGTCAATAGCGCCAACAGTTTTTTGCCACGCAGTGCCAAAGCAAACTCCCAATCCGTTACCCCAAGGGTCAAAAACAGCGCCGAACTGACCAACAGCAGCGCCACGCACACAAACACGGGGTGCGTTTTTAGCCATGTCAGGCACATCAAAAATCCTTGGGGTGGGGTTTGGCTTACAGTTTGGGTCATAGACGGTCTGATTGATTGGGGCGTGCTTGGCTGACACGCTTAGAACAAAGTTAGATGTTAAAAGATTTAAGATGTTAAAGAAGTTTAAAATGGGCTAATTTGCCTGTTGTTGCTTACTGGCTTATCATGCTGTCTCGGCTATGTTTGTGGGAACTGATTGTTCATTTACTCAATTCACCCCACCAACAGCTTTATTTGCAGCTTTATTTTTGGCGAAACAATAAATACAAAAACACAAACGCCCCAAGTACCCCAAAAACAGTTGCCACAGGGATTTCAAAGGGATAACGAATGCTGCGCCCAATGATGTCGCAAAGCAGCGTGGCAGACGCTCCTAGTAGTGCCACCGCAGGCAGTGTCGCTTTTAGTCGGTCGCCCATGATACGACTGATGATGTTTGGCACAATTAAACCGACAAACGGTATCATGCCCACCGTAACCACCACCACCGCACTCATCATCGCCACCATGCCAATGCTTGCCCATAGCACGCTTTCTCTATTCACGCCCAAATTTTTGGCAATGTTGTCGCCCAGTCCCACGATGGTCAATTTGTCCGCCAACACATAAGCAATCGCCGACAACACCCCCACCACATACAGCATTTCATAACGTCCTGCCAAAATGCGAGAAAAGTCGCCCAGTCGCCATACGGACAACAGCTGCAAACTGTCGGTTTCATAAGCAATAAACGTGGTGATTGCTTCAATAATGCCACTAAAAACAATGCCCACCAGTGGAATCATCAGATAATCCGTGGCAGGCAATCTTTTTATCAGTCGCATAAATACCATCATGCCAAGCAGCGCAAACACACTGGCGATGACCACTTTTAAGCCAATGGCGGTGGCAGGAAAATACAAGCTGATAATCAGCATACCCAGCGCCGCACTTTGTGTTGCCCCCACCATGGACGGCTCTACAAAGCGGTTTTTGAGCACCACTTGCATCATCATGCCACAAATCGCCATGGACGCACCCGTCAAAATGATGGCAATAGTACGGGGCAAACGACTCACCAAAAACAGTTGCAAATCACTGTCGCCTTGCCCAAGCGTCAATAAAGTCTGCCAAGAAAAATCCGCCACCCCCACCGACAAGCTGACAAATACCAAAAGCAGCACAAACAGCAAACTGATGGCATTTAGCCAGTATGCTTTGGCGTTGGTATGTGTGGCGGCAAACAAAGTCATGACTTACTTAGACTTGGTGCTGTCTGCTTGGGCGCTGTCTGTTTGAGCGTTGTCTGCTTGAGTACTGCCTGCTTGGGCGCTGCCTGCGGTATTGTTGGTCGTGTTATTGCCACTGGCTGTATCGCTTGCTTTGGTGGCTGTTTTGTTTAGGGCATCTAGCACGATTTGGCTATCTTTTAACCACTGATAATAGCCACCAAACGCCATATAAGAATCTGGGCTTAGATAGACGATTTGTTTGTTTTTCCATGCTTTGGTGTTGTGGATTAAGGGGTTATCCAAAACCACTTGCGCTGATTTGCCTTCTTCGCCCACCGCTGCCCCACGGTCAAGCACAAACAGCCAATCGGGGTCGGTTTTTTGTAGGTATTCAAAACTGATGGGCTGACCGTGGCGAGCTTCTTGGATATTTTCGTCCGCCATCGGAATGCCAAAGGTGGTGTGCAAAAAGCCATAACGAGAATTTTTGCCATAGGCGCTCATTTTGTCGCCATTGATTAAAATTGCCAGTCCCGTGCCTTTGCCCGCAGCGGCTTTTTTGACTTCTTCAATTTTGCTGTCAATCTCGGCTTGTAATTTTTTGGCTTCTTCGGTTTTACCAAACAATGCCCCAAAGTCGGTTAATTGTTGTTTGGTGGCAGCATACATATCTTTGGTATCAATGGTTAAATTATAGGTGGGCGCAACTTTGGCAAGCTCTTCGCTTTTTTCTGCCATGCGTGAACCCACAAATACCGCTTGGGGTTTTAGGGCGTTTAGCGCTTCTAAATTGGGCTCAAGTACAGTACCGATGGGCGTACCTTCGGGGGTGTCTTTGGCTTTTAGGTTCAATAGCGCCACTCTGTCGGCTTCCATCTCTGGCACGCCTTGCACCGCCACACCAAGCGCCGCCAAGTTTTGTAGGGCGGTCATGTCATACACGGCGATGGGCGCAGGATTGGCAGGCAGTTTAACTTCGCCTGTGGCAGTGTGTAGGGTGATTTCACCAGCTTTGGGGTCGTTTTGGGTGGTGCCGCTTTGGGCTTGGGTTTGTTTGTCAGGACTTTGGGCGGCTTTGTCTTGATTGCACGCCGTCAAACCCAAAACGCACGCCAATGCTAGGCTTAGTGTAGTGATTTTTTTCATAAAATGTCCGTATGCTCACTTGGAAAATGCTTGTTATCATACCTTATTTTATTTTTTTGTCAATGTTAATGATAATCTTTATTACTTTTATTAATTAGCACGATAAAGGCTTGAGTTTTCTGTCAAAATCGGTTTTTATTAAGCAAAGAACTGATGACTGCGCCACACAATCAGACATCAACCCTTTAATTCTAAAAACCCCATATTTTCAATCAATTAACTGTTAAATACACACGCCCGACAGCCCAACAAAAAACCCAAAACAGCCTAAACCATTTTGGGTTTTTACCATTCGCCGATTGATTTGCTATTTAGAAGTTTTAGGACAATCCCAAGTAAAGTTTTCTACTTTGGCGGTCTGTAGGGGTCTGTATTCATAATGCCACCATTCTGAACTGATGGAGCGAAAATTGTATTTGTCCATCGTGTTTTTTAATAAGGTGCGATTTTCTAAAACTTGTTTGGGCAAGTTTTTGTAGGCGTGGTGGGCTTTTTTGCCAAAGAAATCAAACGGCGTACCCATGTCCAGCTCCTTGCCGTCCAGTGTAACCAAAGTCAAATCCACCGCCGCCCCACGGTTGTGTTTAGAGCCTTTGGCGGGGTTTGCCACATAAGGGGTATTGGGCAAAATTTTCCACATTTTACGTTGCACCGCCAGTGGACGATAACAGTCAAATACCTTAATGCGATAGCCTTTTTTCATCAGCTCTGCATTGGCTTTGACCAAAGCTTGGGCAGCGTCATGACGCAAAAAACACGCAGGGCATTCGTACACTTGTTGTTTTAGAAAATTATCAGACGTTGCATATTTGATGTCCAACACAATGTCGTCTGACAAAGTCTGGATAGCCACAAAGTCAGGGTGCTGAATGGTAGGCAGTGCAGCTTTTTTGGAGTTTGTGGTGGCAGTAGTGGGCGCAGGTTTTGCGATGGTGCTGTTTGTGGTGGGCGTTTGTGGCGTTTTTGGGGGTACATTTTCAGCGCAGGCAGAAAGCGCATAAATACCCATCAATGATGATAACATAATGCTGATGATTGGTTTTTTTAAGGTCATGACATTCCCCCAAAGTTTTGTGATTTGGACATCATCAACCATCAATACCACGTAAAGCATTAACGATTCATAATGCCCTATTTGATAAGACTATCATAGCGAATTTTTGGGCAATGTACAACAAAAAACCCAAAACCGCCTAAGCCATTTTGGGTTTTTGTCAGCTAACTTTATACCCGCTCAATGATGGTGGCAATGCCCTGCCCCAAACCAATGCACATGGTCGCCAGCCCAAACTGGGTGTCTTGTTGCTCCATGACGTTCAAAAGCGTGGTGGTAATGCGAGAGCCTGAGCAGCCCAAAGGGTGTCCCAAAGCGATGGCGCCACCGTGATGATTGACGATGTCTTGTTTGTCGTACAGCCCCAAGCCTTTGAGTACCGCAAGCCCTTGAGCGGCAAAGGCTTCGTTAAGTTCAATGGTCTGAATGTCCGCAAGCGACAGTCCCGCTCTTTGTAGCGCTTTTTGGGTGGCAGGTACAGGCCCGCAGCCCATGATTGCCGCATCACAGCCTGCGCTTGCCATACTACGAATGACCGCACGGGGTTTTAGACCCAAGTTTTTGGCGTGCGCATAAGACATTACCAGCATACCCGACGCCCCATCGGACAAGGCGGACGATGTGCCTGCGGTAACCGTGCCATTTTTGGGATCAAACACAGGTTTTAGAGTGCGAAAAGCTTCTATGTTGGCATCAGGGCGAATGACTTCATCAATCAGGCAATTTTGCAAAAAGCCTTTGTCATCATGACCCAACACGCCAATGATTTCGTTTTTGAATTTACCGTCCAAGGTGGCTTGCCATGCTTTTTTGTGAGAATTGACCCCAAATTCGTCTTGCTCATCACGGCTAATGCCCTGCATACGCCCCAGCATTTCGGCGGTTAGCCCCATCATGTTGGACGCTTTGGCGATATGTTTGGACGCTTCAGGATTGATGTCCACGCCGTGCATCATGGCAACGTGTCCCATGTGCTCCACCCCACCAATGATAAAGGTGTCGCCTTGACCTGTCATGATTTGGGCGGCGGCGGTGTGTAAAGCCTGCATGGACGAGCCACACAGACGATTAACCGTTTGGGCGGGCACGGTTTTGGGTAGCCCTGCCAGTAAACTTGCATGACGGGCGATGTTCCAGCCTTGTTCTAGCGTTTGATTGACACAGCCCCAAATCACATCTTCTATGCTGTTTGGGTCAATGCCATTGCGTTCAATCAGCGCTTTGATGACTTCGGCAGACAGTTTTTCGGCACGCACGTTGGCAAACATACCATTTTTGGATTTACCCATGGCGGTACGCACACCATCAATAATTACTACGTCATTGGCTTTTAAGGTTGTCATGGTTATTTCCTTATATTAATAAAATGTTTTGCCTGCTTGCGCCATTTGTCTTAACAGCTCTGGCGCTTGATATGCTTTGCCAAGATGGGCGTATTTATCGCACAATGCCACAAATTCACCAACGCCAAATTGGTCAATATAGCGGCACGCCCCACCACGAAACGGCGGAAAACCAAGACCTAGCAGCATTGCCATGTCCGCTTCACTGGCACTGGCAACAATGCCATCTTCTAAGCAGCGCACCGTTTCATTACAAAACGCCACCATCATGCGATCGATGATTTCTTGTTCGGCAAAATCATTGGGCTGCGACTGTACGGCTTTTAGCAGTTCATAAGTGGCAAGGTCAGCGCTTTTTTGGGGCTTGCCTTTTTTATCCACTTCATATTTATAAAAACCCACGCCATTTTTTTGACCCAAGCGACCTGCTTCATACAAGGTCTCCACCGCCCCTTTAAAGTCAGGTTTCATGCGATCGGGGAAGCCTTCTGCCATCACTTTGGCAGCGTGTACACCTGTATCCAAACCCACCACGTCCATCAAATATGCGGGCCCCATCGGCATACCAAATTTTTCCATCACTTTATCAATGACGGTAAAGTCCGCACCGTCTTTGACCAGCAATTCAAATGCCCCAAAGTACGGAAACAGCACCCGATTGACCAAAAATCCTGCACAGTCATTCACCACAATCGGTGTTTTGCCCATTTTTTGCGCCAAAGCAACGGTGGCAGCCACGGCTTTATCGCTGCTTTTTTCGCCACGAATGATTTCCACCAATGGCATTTTGTGCACAGGATTAAAAAAGTGCATCCCCACGAAGTTTTCT
The DNA here is from genome assembly GCA_041781275.1 of Moraxella sp. Classification (GTDB taxonomy): domain Bacteria; phylum Pseudomonadota; class Gammaproteobacteria; order Pseudomonadales; family Moraxellaceae; genus Moraxella. Next base: position 2,408 of record JBHAZZ010000023.1, on the reverse strand, counting down.
GGGCGTTTTAAGGATTTGGCAAGCTGTGTTACCGAAATGGTGGACGTGTTGGTGGCAAGAATGCAATCGTCCTTGACCAAGGCTTCTGTTTCTGACAGCACCGTTTTTTTGACGGCAGGATTTTCTACCACCGCTTCTATGACGATGTCCACATCTGCAAAGTCGCCGTAGTTTAGCGTCGGACGGATTTGGCTTAGGGTTTGCGCCATTTGTGTGGTGGTCAGTTTGCCGTATTCTACCTGTTTGGCAAGCAGTTTGCCCGCTTCGCTCATGCCAAGCGTCAGCTGCTCGGATTTGATGTCTTTCATGATGATGGGCAAGCCCTTGACCGCCGATTGATAAGCAATGCCGCCGCCCATGATCCCTGCACCGATGACCGCCGCTTGGCTGATGTCTTGGGCGTTTTGACTGTATTTTTTGGCAAGTTTTTTGACCGCTTGGTCATTGAGATACACCCCAACCAAGGCTTCGGCTTGTGGCGTGGTGGCGGCTTTGGCGAAGTTTTTGGCTTCTATGGCGATGGCGTCATCACGGTGCAAATTGGCGTGTGCTTCTATGGTGTCAAGCATGAGCGATACCACAGGATAATGCTTGGGATTGGCTTTGGCAAGAATGACTCCACGAGCGGACGAAAACGCCATTTTTTGTTCGGTGGCATTAAGTAGGATTGGCTGCTGTTTTTCGGCGTGTTTGGCTTGCCAATCAATGCTGCCATCGGCACAACTCGCCAATAAAGCAAGACCCGCCTGCTCTAGGCTGTCTTGGGCAACCACGGCGTCCACAAGTCCCAGTGTTAGGGCTTCTTTGGCTTTTAGCGTTTTGGCAGTGGCGATGATCTCAAGGGCATTATCCACCCCGATGATGCGTGGGGTGCGCACACTACCGCCAAAACCAGGGAAAATCCCCAATTTGGTTTCGGGCAGCCCAATGACCGCCTGACTGCTCATGATACGAAAATCGCACATCAACGTCATCTCACAGCCACCGCCCAGCGCCGCCCCATTAATCAAAGCCACTTTGGCAAAGGGCAAATCTTCAAAACGGTTAAATACGCCATTGATTTGTACAAGCCATGACTCCAACTCTGCAGCAGGTCGTCTAAAATTCACCACAAATTCACTAATGTCCGCCCCTGCAATAAATACCGATTTGCCCGAAGTTACCAAAAGCCCTTTGATGTCTTTGGCGTGCTGCTCCAAAACAGCGACCGCTTGAGTGAATTCTTGATTGGTTTGTTGGTCAAATTTATTGACGGATTCATGTTGATTGTCAAAGTGTAATTTGGCAAAACCATCTGCCAGTTGCACCACCGCTAAGGTGTTTCCTTGGTATAAAACGCTCATATAAACTCCTTAAATTGAGTCATGGGAAAGGTTTTAGTTTACTATGCTTTAAGGCGATTTGAAAAGCGATAAATGACCGCCAAGTCATTTTTAACCAAAAACATAAAACGGCAGTTAAGCAAGAAATAAAGACACTTTTCAACACACATCAAATACTTCTTTAAAAATTACCCCCTATAATACGCCCCATACTTTTTGATACATACTTTTTTTTGATATGGAGCAACCCATGAACAAAACCCTAGCCACTTTATTTGTTTTGGCGCTTGGCGCAAGCAGTACCCTTGCCATGGCAAAACCTGATGACACCAACAAACCTGCCAAAAACCCTGCCATGGAACAAGCCCTAAAAGCCTGCCACGCCGAACTTGGTAAACCCATGCCTGCCAAACCCGACAGCAACAAAGCTCCCAAAGCAGACGAAAAGCAAGGCAAAAAAGACGCTCACCCCAAAATGAGTGAACAAGACAGAAAAGCCATGGACGACTGCATGAGCAAAAAAGGCTTTCAAAAACCACCAAAACCCGAGCATTCCCAAGGCAAACCACCAGCCCCCAAAGCGTCTTAATTTTGGCACTTTTCAAGTTTTAACCACTTTATCAAATTTTAACCACTTTCTTTAACCACTTTCCAAGAAGCGACTTTATCGGTCGCTTTTTTGTGTTACTCCACCACCCCCAAACATCATGGTTTTTGGCTAGCCATTCATCAAACGCCTAAAATTTACCACCAACGTCTCATGGCAAATTCGTTATAATGATTGTCCCTTATTTGATGTGTCGGAAAATGGTTATGGAGCTTTCTTTACAACTTATCGCCATGCTTTTTATGGTGGCAATGCTAGCTGGCTTTGTGGATGCGATGGCAGGTGGTGGCGGACTTTTGACCATTCCTGCGCTGTTGTTATCGGGTGTGCCGCCCATCGCTACCCTTGCCACCAACAAATTACAAGCGTGCGCAGGGTCGTTTTCGGCAAGCATTACCATGATAAAAAAGGGCGTGGTTCACCCAAAAGACATCAAAGCCGCCCTTATCATGGCGTTTGTTGGCTCAAGTGTCGGCACG
>JBHAZZ010000022.1:0-13866 GCA_041781275.1 Moraxella sp. | reverse complement strand
GTTGATACCGCCAGCAAGCCACACCCCAAGGCTTTGACCTGCCGTGCCATCAAGGTCAATGTGATAATGTGTATCACCGCCACGGTTGCCGTAAGTTTTGGCAATCATGCCTGATAAAGCCGCCCCAATACTGCGGTCGGTGTTACGCACATCAAAGCTTAAATGCACGTCATCGCTGTCATGTTGGTAAAGGCATGGCAGGTGGACGCATTGTCATCAAACCCCACAAAGGTGTCAGCTTCAATGCCAGTGAAGCGGTGATTGCGGGCAACACTTGTTTATATGGGGCAACAGGCGGCAAGCTTTTTGTATCGGGTCGGGCAGGTGAACGTTTTGCGGTGCGTAACTCTGGCGCTTTGGCGGTGGTAGAAGGCATTGGCGATAACGGCTGCGAATACATGACCGGCGGTGTGGTGGTGGTGCTTGGCAAAACAGGCATTAACTTTGGTGCGGGCATGACGGGCGGTTTTGCCTATGTGCTTGACGTGGATGGCGGGTTTAACAAACGCATTAACCCCGAAATGGTGGAAGGCTTAAACATCAGTACCCTACCCACACATCAAGAATACTTACGTTCACTGATTGAACGGCACGTGGCACTGACGCACAGTTTGGTTGGCGAGTCCATTTTGGCAGATTGGGATAATTATGTTGCACGCTTTATGCTTGTCAAGCCCAAAACCAACGATGTAGACGCCCTACTTGGACACAAACAGCGTACCGTTTTACAACTGCGTGAAATCACCGCCTAATACATAAGGAAATCATCATGTCATACGAAGAAAACATTTACCAATTTATTGACCTGCCACGCATTGATCCGCCAAAAGTAGCGCTGTCTGCACGCAAAACTCAGTTTATTGAAATTTATCAACCTTTCAATGAACAACAAGCCGCCCATCAAGCCGATCGCTGTTTGGCGTGTGGCAACCCTTACTGCCAAAACAAATGTCCACTACACAACAACATTCCAAATTGGCTAAAACTTGCCAAGGAAGGACGTATCATTGAAGCGGCAGAACTGGCGCATTCCACCAACAGCCTGCCTGAAGTTTGCGGACGTGTTTGCCCCCAAGATCGCTTATGTGAAGGCGATTGCACGCTGAACGCCGAATTTGGCGCAGTTACCATCGGCAACATAGAAAAATACATCACCGAAACCGCCTTTGACATGGGCTGGCAGCCAACTGTTAATGCCACCCCTACGGGCAAAAAAGTCGCCATCATCGGCTCAGGGCCTGCAGGGCTTGGCTGCGCTGACGTTTTGGTAAGAAATGGTGTGGATGTAACCGTTTATGAACGTCAAGCCGAAATCGGCGGGCTTTTGACCTTTGGCATTCCTGCTTTTAAACTTGAAAAATCGGTGATGAGCCGCCGCCGTGAGATTTTTAGTCAAATGGGTGTCAAATTTCAATTAAATACCGAAATTGGCAAAGACATCAGCCTTGACGAATTGTGCCAAACTTATGATGCGGTATTTATTGGCGTTGGCACGTATCAAGGGGTAAAAGCAGGCATTGCTCATGAAAATGCCGATGGGGTATATGCCGCTTTGCCCTTTTTGATTGCCAACACTCAGCAGTTACTTGGTCTAAACCCAAGCGACCACATCAACCTAAAAGACAAAAAAGTCGTGGTACTCGGTGGTGGCGACACAGCGATGGACTGCGTGCGCACTTCGGTACGTCAAGGGGCAAGTGAAGTTATTTGCGTGTATCGCCGTGATGCTGCCAATATGCCAGGTTCCAAAAAAGAATACCAAAACGCCAAAGAAGAAGGGGTAACGTTTAGCTTTAATGCCCAGCCCATCGCCATTGAAGCCGAGCCGATTGCCGTACAAACCGACAGCGCAGGCAAAGTCGTTGGTCTAAAAATCGCCAAAACCGAACTTAGCACCCCAGACAGCAGCGGTCGTCAGCAGGTGGTCTTGGTGGAAGGCAGCGAAGAAATTATCGCCTGTGATGCGGTGATTGTCGCCTTTGGCTTTTTGCCCCACGAAATGCCGTGGCTAGAAAGTGTGGGTGTCAATACAGACAGCAAAGGCAAAATCAGCACCCAAGGCGCACTCAAACAACAAACCAAAAACCCCAAAATCTTTGCAGGGGGCGATGTAACTCGTGGCTCGGATTTGGTGGTAACCGCCATCGCTGATGGGAGAGCGGCGGCACAGGGCATTTTGGAATTTTTGGATATTTAAGCATTAAGTAGTCATCGTGTTTTTACCAACCGCCAATCATGGCAAATCATATAGGAGATGCTTATGAGCATTGAAAAAGCAGTCAAACTTATCCAAGACAGTGAAGCGGTCTTTGTGGATTTGCGTTTTACCGACACCAAAGGCAAACAGCAGCACGTCTGTATCCCTGCCCATATCGTACTTGATGACCCCGAAGAGTGGTTTACTGACGGTCAAGCCTTTGATGGTTCGTCCATCGGCGGCTGGAAAGGCATTCAAGCTTCGGATATGCAACTGATAGCAGACCCAGAGACTGCTTATGTTGATCCTTTTTATAAAGACACCACCGTGGTGATGGTTTGTGATGTGGTCGATCCCACCAACAACCAAGGCTACGACCGTGATCCCCGCTCCATCGCCAAACGTGCCGAAACTTATCTACAAGCCACTGGCATTGGCGACACCGCCTACTTTGGCCCTGAACCTGAATTTTTTGTGTTTGATGGCGTTGAATTTGAAACCGACATGAGCGGCACACGCTTTAAAATTCATAGCCAAACCGCCGCATGGAGTAGCGGACTAAGCTACGACGGTCAAAACACAGGACACCGCCCCTTTGTCAAAGGTAACTACTTTAGCCTTGCGCCCGTGGACAAAGGTCAAGATTTGCGCTCAATGGCAACTCGCCTGCTTGAACAAATCGGCATTCCTGTTGAAGTCCATCACGGTGAAGTCGCCACCGCAGGTCAGATGGAAATTGGCACGAAGTTTAACACCTTGGTTCGCCGTGCCGATTGGACGCAAGACATGAAATACATCATTCAAAACGTCGCCCAAAGCTTTGGTCAAACCGCCACCTTTATGCCAAAACCCCTAATGGGCGATAACGGTAGCGGTATGCACGTTCACCAATCCATCTGGAAAGACGGCGAAAACTTGTTTGCTGGCGACGGTTATGCAGGTCTGTCCGAAACTGCCCTATACTACATCGGCGGTATCATCAAGCACGCCAAAGCCCTAAACGCCATCTGCAACCCATCTACCAACTCATATAAGCGTTTGGTGCCACATTTTGAAGCCCCTGTTAAGCTTGCCTACTCTGCCAAAAACCGCTCTGCGTCCATTCGTATCCCTGCGGTAAACAGCGTCAAGGCTCGCCGTATCGAAGCACGCTTCCCCGACCCAATGGCAAACCCCTATTTGGCGTTTTCTGCCCTACTTATGGCAGGTCTGGACGGTATCCAAAACAAAATCCACCCTGGTGAGCCAGCCAGCAAAAACCTATACGACTTACCCCCCGAAGAAGACGCATTAATCCCAACCGTTTGTGCTTCTTTGGACGAAGCTTTAGAAGCGTTGCGTGCTGACCATGAGTTTTTGACACGGGGCGGTGTCTTTAGCCAAGACTGGATTAATAGCTACATTGAGTTCAAATACGAAGAAGTGCGACGCCTACAAATGGCTCCACACCCCCTTGAATTTGAAATGTATTACTCTTTATAAGCCAAACCCCACACAAAAAAACCCAAGCACTCTCGTTTGGGTTTTTGTTTTTAATGCCCGAACCAGACTGACTTAAGTCCTGATTTGACATTAACAAAATGGGCAATTTCTGCTATAATTGAGAAAAATTTCAGCTATTTATACAAACCACAAATTTTATTTAATTTATCTTAAATTGAATTTATCTTAAGTTAGCCCAAGAGACTTCCATGAACCAAAACGCCCTAAACCGCTTACAACACATTGAAACGCTACTTAGCGAACTCAAACAAGACATCAAAAATCCGCCCACGGTCAAACCTGCCCCAAGCACCCAATCCAAACCCCCATTTTCTTTTGAGTTTTTTCCAGTCAAAACGGACGAAGGTCAAGCCAAACTTTTGACTACTTTTGATGAATTAAACGCCCTAAATCCCAAATATTTTTCTGTTACTTATGGCGCAGGTGGATCAACCCGTGAACGTACGCTGGGCATTGTAGATACCCTAAGCAAAACTTCTGCCACACCGATTGTCCCCCATATGTCATGTATCGGCGACAGCAAAAAAGAAATCGCCCAGCTTTTGGATTATTACAAAACTTTGGGCGTTAATCAGGTGGTGGCACTGCGGGGCGATTTGCCAAGCGGTCAAGTCGGTTATGGCGAGCTGCCTTTTGCGCTGGATTTAGTCAAATACATTCGTGAGCATAGTGGTGATTATTTTACCATCAAAGTTGCCGCCTATCCTGAAATGCACCCACAGGCTCGCAGCTTTAGTGCCGACATTGACAACCTTGCCAGCAAATACCACGCAGGGGCAAGCGAAGCCATCACCCAGTTTTTTTATAATGTGGACAGCTATTTGTTTTTGCGTGATGCGCTTGAAAAACGTGGCATTAGCCAAGATAAATTCCCCATCATCGCAGGCATCATGCCCATCACCAAAGCCAGCAATTTGATTCGTTTTGCTGACAGCGCAGGGGCGGACATTCCAAGATACATTCGTAAACAGCTTGCCGATTTTGGCGATGACAGCAAGTCCATTCGTCAATTTGGCTTTGACGTGGTCATCAATCTGTGTGAAAAACTCATCAAAGAAGGCGTGCCAAGTTTGCATTTTTATAGCATGAATACCGTCTCGCCCAACAAAGAACTGGTGCAAGCTTTAGGGCTATAAAACAAACCAAAACAAGCAAGCGACTGCCCCAAAGTAAGCCCTGCAACGGCAAGAAACTTTGGGGCTGTTCACTTGTCTTACAAACCGTCTTTACCATCGCCAAATGGGGTAATTTCACGTCCCAAACTGGTAAAGCACACTCAATTCAAAATCCAATCCTAAGGGCAGATGACGACAATCAATGTCCAAACTTAGCTTATGCCAACAAAACAAAAAACACAAAAAATTCGCCCAAGCCACCAACAACAAAAGCAAAACACACTGACGGCAATGTGTGTGTTTTCGGTGGTATATTTGTTGTTGTTATTTGGTGTCTTAAGCGTTTTTGCCCTACCAAAAACTTTTTTGCTGTGGTATCTTATCATCGGTATGATGAGTGCTTGGGCGTACCGCAAAGACAAAATTTTTGCCCAAAATAACCAATCTCGCACCCCAGAAAACACTTTGCACTTTTATGATGTGCTTGGCGGTTGGGTTTTGGCAAGTTTCGCCCAAAAATTCTTAAAGCACAAAACCCAAAAACCATCGTTTCGCCTAAAATATTATGCCACAGTCATCGTTCACATCGTTTTGGTGATGGGAGCGATGATTTATTTAGCCCAATGATACGCCTATGAAAACCACCGTTTGGCTTGCCGAAGCCCAATCCAGTCAGCGTGATATGCTTTTGTCGCTACAAGCCCTTAAACCCAATCATGACTTGCATATCATCGCCAGCCACCGCAACAGCCGCCCCGAAATTTTATCTTTGGCAGATGAAGCCATCAGCGAGCCCAATGACGATACCCGCATTGATTTTGTGGTGCAAAGTGCCATCGCCAAAGGCGCTAAAGTACTGCTGACGGGGCGTAATGGCATTGCTTATGAACCGTATCGGGCACATCTACAAGCACACGGGGTGCGTCTATTGACAGGGGCAACCGATGCCAAAACTTTACAATGTATAGATGATAAATTTGCATTTACGCAGCACTGTCAAACTCATGGCATTGCGGTGGCAAAAGGACAATGCTTTCAAAACCTTGATGAATTTTTGGCATTGGTGGCGCAGTACCCACACACCCGACTGTGCGTCAAACCCACGGTAGGCATTTTTGCGCAAGGGTTTTGGATTTTGGACAATCATCATCACCAAACCGACAGCTTTGCCCACCTTTATTACACCGAAGACAAAAAAATTCACCTTGAACAATTCATTGATGCGTATCAGCACAGCCAACTGATGAAAAACAAGCCCATGCTACTCATGCCGTTTTTGGTGGGGCAAGAATATTCCATTGATGTGGTGTGTGAACGTGGCGAAATTTTGGGGGCAGTTACCCGCCACAAAGAAGGCAGCACCCAGTATCTGGGCTACGACACAGCAGTGATGGCACAAGTGAGTAAGCTCATCAAAGCCTTTGGCTGCGATGGCATTGTCAGCGTACAGACCAAAGCCGATGAACACGGCACGCCCCACGTCCTAGAAATCAATCCCAGACCTTCAGGCGGCATTGGTTATACGGTGCATAGCGGACTGGATTTGACGCAGTTGGCATTTTTATATTTTGCAGGGCTCAGTGATAAACCGACCTTGGCAGACAGCCGTGCCAAAATTCGCCCTTGTGGGGTACGCCCTTTGATGACTTGTGTAAAAATTGACTAAGATGACTACCGAAACCCAAACTTGCCAAATCCCCTTATCTCGTGGAATTTTAACTTTGACTTACCAAAGCTGCGCTGATGGTTTTGCTTTGGAAGATTTATTGGATTTTGCCGAACGCATTAACCCAAAACGGGCGTTTTTGTTCGTTTCCAAAGTGCTGGGCAGGCACATTCCTGTCGCCCTAAGCCAAATGCGTCATACCTTTGAAGCCCTAAGCGACAAACTGCCCGATGGATTGCCCGAGCCGATTTTGGTGGTGGGCATGGCAGAAACGGCGGTGGGTTTGTCCGCTGGTGTCCACCAAAGACTGCAAAAACGTTATCCAAACGCCCTACTGCTAAACTCCACACGCCACGCCCAAGATGCGCCACTATTGGCGACTTTTAGCGAAGATCACAGCCATGCCAGTACGCATTTGATTTACCAAAGTACAGATAGCGCCATCAACGCACAGATTTTTGCTGCCAAAACGCTCATCATGGTGGACGATGAAGCCAGTACGGGCAAAACTTGTCAAAATTTGGTCAATGCCTTACAAGACGCAGGACTGACCCAACTGCAACACATTCACCTTGCCACACTGGTGGATTGGTCAAGCAAGTACACGCCTGCCACAAAGTTACCCATCACACGCCATCATCTGTTACAGGGCAGTTGGACATGGCAAAATACCTGCGATCGCCCTGTGGTCATGCCTGATGTGGCAACCACCAAAGCAGGTAACAAGCCCATTTATCCTTTGCCATCTTGGGGACGGTCGCCCACCCACAACAGCACCCAAGGACTAACATCACTGACAAACGCCCTGCCCTTTGCACTCGAAACATTACAAGGACAAAAAGTGCTTGTGTTGGGCAGTAATGAATTTGTTTGGCTGCCGTTTTTGCTTGGAGAACTATTAGAACAGCACGGGGCGATGGTGCGTTTTGGGGCGCTGACCCGCTCTCCTGTTGCTTTGGGCGCAGCCATTGGTGCTGTCTTGTCTTTTTATGACAACTATGGACTAGGCATGACCAATTTTGTGTATAATGTGGTGTTTGACGATTGGGACAAAGTGCTTTTGTGCATTGAAACGCCCCCAGACAGCGCAGACACACTTTGGACACATCCCAAAGTCAGTATCATTAGCCCCTTTAATCACGCTACAGGTGCAAGCGATGAATGATGTTTTTGAACCACCAAAGCCTTATGCCTTGATGGATTTGGACGATACTTTGTTTCAAACCAAACGTAAACTACAAAGCGCAAACCTTGATGTCCAAAATTTAAGTGTAGCAAGTGTCAATAAACACGGCGAGCCTTTGAGTTTTTTTACCCCAAAACAAAAATATTTTTTTGATTGGCTCAGCCGCAGCACCACACTCATTCCCGTAACCGCCCGAGACACCCAAGAAATCAAACGGGTCAAATTGCCCTTTTATCATCAGCAGGTACTCACTCACGGAGCGGTGATTGTGGATAAAGGCGGAGCACATAACGACACATGGCAAACGCACATCAAACAGCACCTAAAACTTCAGCAAAAATCCCTACAAGACATTGCTCGCCTGCTTGATGACATCAACTGTAGCGACCGTCAATTATACGGAAAATCCACACTGCTCATCACCCCGCACAGCGACCTTTTTCATGGTGAAAAATTAACCATTTATTTGGCAGTCAAACACAGCGACAAAAAACACAACGTGCTAAAAAGTTTGTCCATGCGTTTGTCTTATGAAATCCCCGATGGATTTTATGTGCATTGTAACGCCAATAACCTTGCCATCTTACCCAAAGCAGTACACAAACGCCACGCCGTAGAATTTTTATTACAAACCCAATTTGCCAAAGACGTGCCAACGTTTGGGTTTGGCGACAGTTTGGCGGATTATCCTTTTTTGCAAGCGCTAGACTGGTATGGCACGCCAAACAAAGGGCAACTGCACGACCACTGGGCAACACTTTTATGGGAAGCGACCGATGACTGATGGACTGCATGGCAGCTATTTGCCGACCGATGTAGAATTTTTATTAACCGTGCTCAACAAACACGACATCAAAAGCACCGATCCTGCCGAAAAAGAAGCCCTAATCCAATCAGGGCAAAAGCATTATTCACAAATGATGACCCTAGAAAAGCCCGTCAGCGCCCAGCATTTTGCCCTGTATCAGCAGGCGCTTGCCCGACACGGTGGACGCATGGCAAGGGACATTCACGCCCTAGCCCAAAGTTTGTTTGATGTGTTTGCCAATTTTAACAAACCGCTGATTTTGGTAAGCCTTGTGCGTGCCGGTGTGCCAATTGGCGTACTACTAAAAAGGGCATTTGATGATGACACCAGTCCCTATCACCAAACCACCCATCACTATGGCATAAGTATCATCAGAGACAAAGGCATTGATGAATCGGCGCTACTGACCATCACCCAAAAGCACCCCGATTGCCCCATTGTGTTTGTTGATGGTTGGACGGGCAAGGGAGCAATTTTTGGGGAATTGGCACGCAGTTTACAAAATTTCACCCAAAAATACCCCGCCACCTACGCCCAATTTTATCATCAAGGCAGCGATCACATTCCCCTTGTGGTGCTTGCCGATCCTGCGGGCGTGGCGTGGCTGTCTACTGGTGATGACGATTGGCTCATGCCGTCATCGCTACTTAATAGCACCATTTCGGGGCTGATTTCTCGCACCTTGTACCGTGATGATGGGTTTCATGGCTGTGTGTATTATGATGAATTTTTGGACATTGACCAAAGTTTGACGTTTGTCAATGCAATTGACGCACTTAGGCAAGCCATCAAAACCCCCGCCCAAGCACTGCCTTTGTACTCCAAGCCACGTTTTTGTACCAAAGCGCTGATTGACAAACTTGCCAACGACTACGCCATAGACAACGACAACCGCATTAAGCCCACCATCGCCGAAGCCACCCGAGCGGTGCTCAGAAGACAGCCAGAATGTGTGTTGCTTGGTGAATACAATGAAGATACACAGTTGTTACAGCATCTGTGCCAAGAAAAAAATGTCCCCATCAGCATTCAAGACATACACCCTTATCAAGCCATCACCCTAATCAAAAAACGCAGTTAAGGCTTTGCCATGACACCGATTCATTTTTCTAGCCAGCCCATCAATCCACTGCCACCGCCACGCCTGCACCCTTATCATTTGGGGGCAAGTTTGTATATGCCTGCCATACACCCAAACATTTGGCAAATTATTACCCGTCAAAAAATCCCCGACATTCATAGCATTATTTTGTGCCTTGAAGACGCTTTATTAGAAAAAGACGTGCCAGACGCTTTGGCAAATGTACAAAATTTACTCAATCTTTGGCAAAATACTCCACCCAAAAATCGCCCCCTAGTATTCATTCGTCCCCGCCACGCCCAAATGTTAGGACAACTTGGCGAATTTAAACATATTGAACTGATTGACGGATTTGTTTTGCCCAAAGTGGACATGGCAAGCCTTGCTGATTGGCGATGGGCGTGTCAGCACTTACCCAAAACGCATTTTTTGATGCCCACGCTAGAGACAGCGCCGATTTTTGGGGCAAGCCACAATCACGAACTGGCGCTTGCTTTTGCCGAAGGTTTTGATCAAGACATTTTGGCGGTGCGGGTGGGCGGTAATGACTTGCTGTCGTGTTTGCGTATGCGCCGCCTGCCCAATGTAACGCTGTATGAGTCGCCACTTGGAACGCTGCTATATCGGCTGTTGGGGATTTTTGTGCCTTATGGCTTTTATTTGTCATCGCCTGTTTTTGAATTTTTGGATAAAAATGACTTATTTACCCAAGAGCTGTCGCAAGATGTGGCGCTAGGACTGGTAGGCAAAACGGTCATTCACCCCTGCCAAATTTCGGCGGTCAATCAAGCCTTTCAAGTCGCCAAACAAGACCACGAACAAGCACTGGCGATTTTGGCTCAGGACGCCAAAGCGGTTTTTAAACAAAACAACACCATGCTTGAGCCTGCCACCCACAAAAATTGGGCAAATGAAATCTTGGCTCGCTCGCAAGTGTTTGGAATAAAAGCTTAAAAAAAATTTAACCGCAAACAGTGCTTTTGCGGTTTTGTTTTTTAAGACAATTTTTTATCATAAAAGACAATACTACCCCCGATACAGCCCCACCACTTTACCAACAATAATGATGGCAGGGGCAGGCAAATTGGCGATGGCTTGTTTTTGTACAATGTCAGAAAGCACCCCTGTCAATACCTGCTGTGTGGGCAAACTGGCGTTTGAGACGATGGCAATCGGTGTATCACTGGGTAAGTTTGATGTCATCAGTGCGTCCACCACCGTTTCTAAGGCGTGCAGCCCCATATAAAACACCAAGGTTTCATCAGGCTGATACACGCTTTTTAAGCCATCAAAGCCTTCGCCCGTCTTATAACAGCCCGTCAAAAAACGCACCGATGTCGCCACCCCCCGATGCGTCAGCGGAATGCCTGCCCCACTTGCCGCCGCTAGTGCCGATGTGATACCGCTGACCACTTGATAAGGTACGCCCGCTTGTTGGCACGCTTGCATTTCTTCGCCGCCCCGCCCAAAGATAAAGGGATCGCCCCCTTTTAGGCGCAGCACTCGCTTGCCTTGTTTGGCGTGATGAATGAGTAATGCATTGATGTCGTCTTGGGTTTTGGCGTGGTTGGCACGTTTTTTACCCACAAAAATCTTATCACTATCACGGCGGCATAAGTCCACAATCTCCTGCGGCACAAGAGCATCATACAGCACCACGTCCGCTTGCCCCATCAAACGCAGCGCCTTAAAGGTCAATAAATCAACATCGCCTGCCCCTGCCCCCACGATATACACTTCACCTGTGGCTTGATTGTCTTTGGCGATAAATTGGTTTAATTCTGTCTCAAGTGATTGAATGGGCTTATCATTTAGGGCATTTTGAAAAATATGTTCCCAAAAATGCCGTCTTTGTTGAATGCTGCCCAGTGCCCCTTTGACCGTTTGGCGAAACTCACCTGCTTTTTTGGCAATATCACTAAGATTGCTCGGTAGCACGCTTTCTATTTTGGCACGCAGCAGCCGAGCCAGCACAGGCGCTTTGCCATTACTGGATACACCAATCACAATCGGACTTCTGTCCACGATGGCAGGAAAAATAAAATCACACAGATTGGGATTATCCACCACATTGACAGCGATGTTGAGTGATTTTGCGTCTTTATAAACCTGCTCATTTAATGCGTCGTCATCGGTGGCACAAATCATCAAAGCGATATTGCTCAAGGACGCTAGGTCATTTTTGTCATAAGATTTTTCAATAAGAGCGTGCTGCTTGTCCAATAAAAATGCTTTAAATTCTGTCTTAAAATTTTTGGCAAGCACCACAAGCCTTGCCCCTGCTTTATCCATCAGTACCGCCTTACGATAAGCGACATCACCGCCACCGATGATTAAGACAAGCTTGTCAGACAGATTAAAAAACAAAGGCAAGGTGTTCATAAATTATCTCGTACGGCTTAAAAAGCCGAATAAAATCCGACTTTTTATTTTTTTTTGGTTTATGATGATTATAGCTGCGTATGTAGCCCACATTCACGGTTGGCTAGGGCTTTGGTGGGGTCAAAATAATCTTTTTCGCCATATTCATCAATGCTTGGCAAGCCATTTTGCACAAGATAAGCGTCCAAATCGCCAGCGGTAGCATAAAAAAACGGCGCTACTTTTAACACCCCATCTTTGGACAAACTTAGCACATCAAGCGCCCCACGAAATTCGGTTTGGTCTTTGCGAATGGCGTTAATCCACACGTCAGGATTAAGCTCTGCCAAGGCACGGCGAAACGGCTCTAGTTTGACCTGCTCGGTAAACTCATCGTGCAAGGGGCTATCCACCTGAGGAATGCCGTCCATCGCCACATCACGAAAGGCACGGGTTTGGGCAGGGATAAAGGTTTTGACATTTAAGGATAAATCTTTGATAAGGGCTTGAGCGTGTTTATAAGTGGCGATGGTATTATAGCCACTGTCCACAAACAAAACGGTAATGTCAGGGCGAATTTGAGTTACTAGGTGCAAAATTGCCGCTTCATAGGGGCGAAAATTGGTGGTGATGATGGGGTTTTTGGCGATGGACAATGCCCACGCCACGATTTCTTGGGGGCTTTTGCCCGCCAAAGCGGCATTATATCCATCAAGATTGCTTGGGGTAACTAACGTTTTCATGGCAACTCCACTAAAAATAAAACTAACTAAATAAAACTAACTAAAACCTAAATAAAACTTTGGTAACGTACGGACGTTCAGCTATAATGGCGCTATCATACCCCAAGGCATACTTTTTTTGATTTTATAAATTTTACTATCTTTAATCCATTTTTGCATTAGTGCCCCAGTTAGGTGCCTTAGTTAAATGCCTTAGTTGGGCTGATATTGGTTTTATATCTTAAACGCAGGATATTTATATGAAAACATACGTCAATCTGTCGGTTTTACTATTGGGTTTATTATTTTGTCAGTTTAGTCAAGCCAATAGCCCCAATTTGCAAAGCAAACAAACCACTTATTCATCAAAGCCTGCCAATTTAACTCAATCACGGTATCAAGGGTTTAATAAAAACGATTTACCACTGACCATCAGCCAAATTTCAGCCCAAGAATTTAATACTGCGCTTGAAAGTTATGATACTTGGTCGGCAACCATAGCAATAGATGATTTACCCACCGCCAAACAAACATTAAAAGACGTGGTTTGGTTTGATAAAGATGGTTTGGTTAAAAAAATTCATTTTAGAAATGGCGGTGTTTATCGTCCAACCTTTACTGATGCGTGGTTTGTCGCTTATTTTCCCAATGAAGACATTTTATTATTAGAAGGCGGTCATACATCAGATGTCAGCTTTCATCTTGGCACAGGCAAACAAACCAAAAATACAGGCAATCCTTATCAAATCGCCTTTTCGCCCAATCAAAAATACCGCATAAATGCTTATGATGGCGGACAAGACTGCTCTTATTATTTTATTGAAGAAAAACAAGCCCACGGCTGGCAAAAAATCATAGAAATAAACGATGTCTTTGATAGCTTTATCAAAAGCACGTCCGATAATTTTGTTACGCCTTGTCAATTTAATGCCAAATTTTGGACAACGGACAATACGCTTTATTTGGGTAGCATTGATACTGATAGACCAAATTTTAAAAACCACTATTATAAAGTTACCCTAAAACAACCACCCAAAACGCCCATTGATTTTAATTTAAAAAAGCAGCCTTTGCCTTTTAATATAGACATCGGTTTTGATAATTATGACGCTTTGCCAAAGATAGATTCTCATACCGCCAACAGATTATTTGCAGGATTATACCCCAAAGCCAAAGACATTCGCCTTGCTTATCGGTTTGGTTATTCTAATGACTTTGACACCGTGG
>JBHAZZ010000021.1:0-25714 GCA_041781275.1 Moraxella sp. | reverse complement strand
TGCCGCTTTAGCCGTAATCAATGTAAGGTGGATAAATGGACAGTCCCCAATAACAAAAAAGCCAAACCATCACGATTTGGCTTTTGGCGGTTTTGGGTTATTTGCCTGTAAGTTGCCCTGCAATCCAACGTTTGACGGGTGGCAGATGATTGCTGACCCGAAGTGCCACATCTCGCAAGGTTTGCACGGGTTTTTTGTCGTTGGTAAACAGCGTTACCATGGCGTTGGTGCCGTGATACAGCACTTTGGTGTGCAGTTGGTGGCGGCGGTTATATTGGGCAAGCAGACTGCTGTCGCCAATGTCTTTGCCGTGTTTGTGGGCGTTTAAAATCAAAGGGGCAAGTATGTCAGCGCTAAGTAGTCCCAAATTAAACCCATGAGCGGTAACAGGGTGCATACCCACCGCACTGTCGCCAATCAGCGCCGAACGTGTGCTGACAAAGCTTTTGGCGTGGACGCCCATCAAGGGATAATGGTGTACCGTCCCTGCCAAGGTGATTTTACCCAATTTGTCATTCATCATGCGCTGAACTTCCAAGGCAAGCTCTTCGGCGGTCATGTTAAGCAAGGTGGCAGCTTGGGTGTTGTCTAGGGTAATGACGCAGTTGGTCAAGGTGTCAGTCAAAGGCAGTAACGCCAATGTACGACCGTACAAAAAGCATTCTTGGGCGGTGGCTTCGTTGGATAAGGGGTGAGTTACCCGAAAGACAATCACGGTGCGCCCAAAGTCGTTCATCATCGCCCCAATGCCTAGCTCTCGTCTGACAAAAGACAGGCGGCTGTCCGCTCCGATGAGCAGTTTTGATGTCAGCACTGTGCCATCGGCTAGGATAACTTCGGCTTTGGTGGGGTCGGTATGCACGCTTTTGATGGCGGTGTCAGTCAAGAGCGTTACGTTAGGCAGGTCTTTGACTTCGTCATACAACGCTTGGCGGATATTGTGGTTGGAAATAAGGTTGCCTAAGCGATCAATGGAGCTTAATTTTGACAAATCTTTGGGTACTTTAAAGTGCAAAGCGTAGCGAAAATCCCCATTATACACTTTGGCGTCTTGCAGTTTATAAATTTCACTGGGGTTAAAACGTTGCCATGCCCCCAAATTTTGTAAGATTTCTTTGGATTTGTGCGTTAGGGCAATTTCTCGTCCGTCGTATTTGGGGTGGGCGATATTGTCCAGTGATGACTTTTCAATCAGCGTCAAACGCAAATCGCTGTGCTTAAAATAACGAGCAAAAGCCAAACCGGCAGGTCCAGCGCCCACGATAATGATGTCGCTTCTTGTTGTCATGACTTGGGTTCCTTGGTGTTTGTCAAGTAAGGGTGTCGGAAGTTATCAAGGCGTTTTGGTGTAATTTGCCAACTCTTTTTTGATGTTGTCTTTGAGCCACTCTCTAAGCTCTTCAGACAAATCCGCCATATAATTGCTTAATGTGTCATCTAATTTACTGGCAAGACGCTCAAAAATCCGCTCTTCTAAAATGGCAACTTCGTTGGAGCTCAAAGAAGGCGGCGGTGGGGTCGTGGCAGCGTCATGACTTGGCGTGGTGTCGTCTTGATTGGTCAAAACTGGGGGCGTTGTTTTTGGGGTTTGTTTGCTTTCGGCTTTGTGGGTTTTTAGAAGGTCTGCCATCGTTTTACCAAAATCTTGATGGGTAAAATTAAATTCATCGGCAGGGGCGCTGCTTTTTAGCATGGCGATGATGTCGCTAAGTTCTTGATGGAAAGCTTGTTTAGCGATGACGGGCGTGGCAAGCCAGCGGTGATGAAATTCAGCAGAAACAGAACGCATGATTGTATTATCCTAAATTCACATAAAAAAAACTAAAAACGAAACGTGCCATCACGATTTTGGCTGTCCTTGGTGTTGACCGATGGCAGCTTGATAGGCGTGGGTGGTAATGATGTCGTGGTCTTGGCTGTTTGGTTTGGGGTTGATGAATACCGCCTTAATGCCTTGTTCGTTGGCAAGCTTGATGGCTTCGTCCAAACTGACCGCCGACAGCGCCGTCGCCCAACCATCTGCCAGTGCGGTGCTGTCATGAATGACGCTGACCGATGCGCTGCCATTGACCACAGGTTTAGCGGTGGTGGGGCTGATGGTGTGGCTATAACGTACCCCGTCCAATTCTAACATATTGCGATAATTGCCTGACGTGGCAAGGTGTAGGGCTTTGTCCTTGGGTTGACTGATGGTGGTGGCGATTTTGCGGTCGCTGACGGTGCTGCCCATGATGGGAGCGTCTATGGCAATGGTCCACGGCTTGCCTTTGGCGTTTACCCCAAGGGTGGCAACTTCTCCGCCAATTTCTACCATATAGTTGCTAATCATATAACCATCATGCAACACGCCTGCAATGACATCTACCCCATATCCTTTGGCAATGGCAGAAAAATCCAAACCAACTCCATCGGTCGTTTTGGACAGTTGGTCTTGGGTTAAGATGACTTTGTCTAAACCGATTTTGGCTTGGGCGGCTTGTATGTCTTTGGGGTCTGGGGTGCGCTGTAATTTTTCTAGGCTAAAATCACTGCCAAATCCCCAAAGCTGCACCAAAGGATACACCGTGGGATCAAACGCCTTGCCTGACGCTTGGTAGATGGTTTGGCTGTCTGTCAATACATGGACAAACATCGGTTCTACTTGGATACTTTCGCCTGCTTTTAGGGCGTTGAATTTGGAGATGGTGCTGTTTGGGTCATAGGTGGACATACTTTGATTGACCGCTTGCAAGGCTTCATCAATGCTTGCTTTGAGCTGTGTGGGGTCGCTTTGGGCGCTTGGCTGATAGGTGATGTGATAGCTTGTCCCCATGGTTTGTCCTGTTAGGGTTTCATAGGGGGCTTGGTTTTTTTGGTCTTGGGGCTGATGACAAGCACTCAACCCAAAAATCCCAACAGCGGTACAAAAAAAAGCAAGACGTTTCATCACACTAATAACATTAAACAAAGTAAATTTTGGCTATTTTAACATTTTTTATTCATCTTTTGGGCGTTTTGGTGATTGGGTTTTGCGTAAGAGCCATGCCTTGGTTTGGCGATAGGCGTGGGTTAGGGGGGTAGTGGGTTTTGCCGTGTCTGTGTCTTTGGCTAGTTGTGTGGGTGGGGGTGTGGGCGACTTGGGGGCGGGTAATGCGATGGCACTGGCAGTTTTGCCATCAAACAAGGCGCTAAGTGTTACGTTCATTTCGTTTTGCGCTAAGGTTTCTACTTGTTTTAGGTGATGGGCAAGGGTAATTACCCAAGGACTTGGGTGGTTTTTGGCGTGGTGTAAAAGTTCGTCTTGTGTGGGCAGTGGGTAGGGCAATGTTTTATAAAAATGCCACAAATTCACGCTGTTAAGATCGGTGCGCAAAATATAACTGTCGTCTTTGGCGTGGGTGATGAGCTTATGATCCACCAAATGATTGATGTATTCGTACCAATTGGCAAGCTCTTGTCCTTTGAGTAGCGATCTTAGTTCGTGTTCGCTGATGGTTTTGCCGGCTTTGTGGTGCTGATACGTCAAATCCAGTAGGCTTAGCAGGCTAAGTACGGGCTGACTGGGCTGGGTGCTTTTGGGGTCAAAAATGGTCAAGGTATAACTGATTTCTACCCCAAGCAAAATCACATTCCACGACAAATAAATCCATAACAAAAAAATCGGCAATGCCGCAAACGCCCCATAAATGGCTTCATAACTGGTAAAATTGGTCATGATAAGCCCAAAGGTGTGCTTAAGCGTCTCAAAAAGAATCGCCACCACCACGCCTGCGATGACGGCGTGTTTGATAGGGACTTGGGCTTTGGGGATAAACCAGTACATACCAATAAACCCCATGGTCATCACCACAAAAGACACCACTTGAGCAGTAACCGCCCAATCTATGCCATAGCCGCCCACTTGCTGATTTAAAAAATCCATGCCTTGAACCGCACCACTTGCCCCAAATGCCACGCCAAGCACCACAGGCGCAAGGGTAATCATAAGCCAGTAGCGTACCACGCTTGCCATAAAACTGGTACGTTCATGCACCCGCCAAATTTTATTAAAGGCTTCTTCAATGGTCAAAAGCGTCATGATGGTGGTAACAAATAGCCCAACGATACCGATGATACCAAGGTTTTTGGATTTTTCGGCAAAGCTGTCAATGTAGCCACTGATGGTGGCTTTGGACGTGGGTATTAGGGTGTCATAAATGACACTTTGTAATTGCTCTCGAGCGTCAGCTAAGGCGGGTATGACCGAAAACACCACAATCATGACCGTGATGATGGGAATGAGCGACAAAAGCGTGGTATAA
Source organism: Moraxella sp. (assembly GCA_041781275.1). GTDB lineage: Bacteria > Pseudomonadota > Gammaproteobacteria > Pseudomonadales > Moraxellaceae > Moraxella. The sequence goes on along the minus strand of JBHAZZ010000021.1, from coordinate 21,434 downwards.
GTCAAACTGGCGGACTTTTGTTGGCATTCGTCGTCCATAAAATGACGCACAAGAAACTTTAGATAAATAAACCACTGTGAGCGAATAAAGGGTAATCGGTTCATTTTGGCTAAATTTTGATAATTTGTCATAGTGTAACAAATATGATGTCTTATTTTCTATATGGTGTGTGTAAGAATGTTTTGTGTTTTGGCAAATTTAAAGCGTCGGCTGTTGGCGATACGGACGCTCTTGGTGTTGTGGCTAAAGTCAGCAAGGGGCGTTTGCTGGGCTGTATCACAAAGTATAAGAAAGTTAACAAAGCTGTTTTGACTTGGGTAATTGGGTTATACTACACCAAACCTTAACCATTTCATTGATGTATGACTGACAAACATAAAACCGCCAAACCCCTAAAACCTGCCGCCCCCATTCATCAAAAACTGTATAAACTGTGGTTTTGTTGGTTGGGTTATCGGCTGATTTTGTATCCTGTGTTGGTGGGTGTGGCGACCAAAGCCAGTATCATCTCGGGCGTGGCGTGGCAAGCTTTGGTGCTGCTTCCTGCTTTTTTGTTTACCAAGGCAGTATGGCAAGGCAAATCGCCGTATTCACTCATCATGCTGAGTATGATAACGCTGATTTATTTGGCAAGTGCAGGCGTGTTTTTGGCATTAAGAGTGTATGAACAAGCGCCCGTTTTGGTGTCTTTGGGCTTTGCTTTTGAGATGGTGTTGCTGCTTGGCATTAATGTGCTTTTGTTTGTCCTACTAAAACGCTTACCACCCATGCACAAATCTTGGCAATAGGAATGATGATGAGACATTTATGGTTATCGGCGCTGATGATGGGTATAAGTGTGATGAGTGGCAAAAGTGCGTGGGCTGATGAGTTTTTTGAACCGACGCCCTATGCCCCAATTTACCAAAACACCATTGCCAAAAATCCCCTATATCAACAAACCATCACCACGTCCCAAAATACTGGCACGCTGTCGCAAAGCCACAGTCATTTGTCAGTAACCACAGGACAAAGGTTTAATGAGCAATACATCAATCGGGAGATTGCAGGGTGGGTTTTGCGACAAATCAACGCCAGTCTTCCTTTGGTGGACGACCCTTGGGTCAATCAGTTGATGTGGAACATGACGGGCGAACTTAACGCCAAAGTCCGTACCCAAAACTTATTTGCCGTCCCCGTCATCAATGATTCATCCATCAACGCCTTTGCCACACCGGGGGGATTGATTGGTCTAAATACAGGCACGGTGCTGTCTTCGGAAAATTTGGACGAAGTGGCAAGCGTACTGGCGCACGAAGTGGCACACCTGTCCCAAAGACATTATGAACACAGCCAAGACAGCCAAAAAAAGGCGATTGCGTTACAGCTTGGCGGGCTTTTGGCGGCACTTGTGGCAAGTGCGGTAGGCGGTGATGCAGCAGCGGTGGCGATGATAGGTTCACAAACGGCAGGGGCGGAGACGTTGGCAGCAAATAGCCGTGAGCACGAACGAGAAGCCGACCGAGTGGGTATGCAAATTTTGGTGCAGGCAGGTTATGACCCCAGTGCCATGCCAAGATTTTTTAACAAATTAAATCAGCAAGCCAATTTACACCAATCCAAAAATGCGTTCATTCCCAGTTTTGCGCAGTCGCACCCATTGACCGCAGAACGTCTGTCCGAAGCGTCCGCCCGTGCCAGTCAGTACCCCAAACAAACCATCAACCAAAGCAGCCAAAAAGACACCTTTGATAAGCTTTATTGGCGACTTAAATACTTAGGCAAACAAGCAACCACCGATGAGCTAAGTATCGCTGCTCGCCACAGTCAAGGGGCAAAATTGGCATACGTGGCACGTCTTGCTGACGAAGGCAGGCTCAGTCAGGCGACCAAGGTATTCAAAGAAGGTAAATTCAGCGCCAGCGACCCTTTGGTATGTATCACCAAAGCGCACCTACAAACAGTGCAAAACCACCACGCCCAAGCGGTAGAAACGTTGCAGGGCTGTCAGGCTTTATATCCCGAACGCAAAGATTTGACCTTGCATTTGGCGTACGCACTGATTGGCGCAGAAAAACCACAGCGTGCCATCGCTCTTATCACGCCTTTGGCGACCGCCATGCCGCAGGACATCGCACTTTGGCAGGTATTGCGCCAAGCTTATGAAAGCCTTGCCAAACAAGGCAGCGACCAAGAAAAACAGGCAACCATCATGGCGCTGCGTGCAAGAAGTCAGGTGGAGCTGTGGAAAGGGGCGTATCAAGGGGCGTTACAGTCCAACGCCCAAGCCCAGCTTTTGGCGAAGACAGACGCTGTTCATTTGCTTGATGTGCTAGAAAAAGAAAAAGCCGACATCATCAGGGCAAGGGATTTTAAGCCTTGACTTTTTGTGATGACTGTCTTAGGATAAACGTTCAATGTTTATTTTTAAGGTTGTTTTATGAAAAAACTGGTTTTGGCTTCTGTCGTTGCAGCGCTTGCACTGACCCAAACTGTGTACGCTGAGCAAACTTCTATGGCGTCTGACATGGCTGCTGTCAAAAAAGACGTACATCAAGCCGAAAAAGTGGCTAAGCAAGACATGCAAAAAGCTGAAAATTTTGCGCATAAAGAAGCTTATAAGGTTGAAAATTCTGCTCACAAAGTTGAAAAAGTAGCCAAACAAGACATGCACAAAGCTGAAAATTCTGTTCACAAAGCCGAAAAACAAGCAGTGGCTGATGAGAAGTCTTTCAATCAAAAAGTAAAAGACAAATTGCATATTGGCGAAACCCAAGCCGAAAAAGATGCCCGTAAAGCCGACAAAGCTGCTCAAAAAGAAGCCAAAAAGGCAGCCAAAGAAGCTAAAAAAGCCGCCAAAAAAGCCGAAAAAGACGCTAAAAAAGCAGCTAAAGCCGCCAAAAAAGCCGCTCAATAATTTGGCCTATCCAGTCTTGATAAAAAGGTGTCTTATGGACGCCTTTTTATTTTTTGGGCTTGATTTTATTGGGCTTGCGATAATAAGCGTTTTGCGCTGTCAATAAACTCGTCCACTTGACTGGGAGTGGTGTCAAAACTGGTCATCAATCGCACTTCACCTGTGGCGATGTTCCAATCATAAAAATGATACTGTGCTTGCAGAGCATTTTTGACCGATGTGGGCAAGATGACAAAGACGGCGTTGGATTGTACTTGTTGGGTGATGTGTACGCCGTTTAAGTCTTTTAATCCTTGATGGAGACGCTGTGCCATGGCGTTGCTGTGTTTTGCCAAACTTAACCACAAGTCATCATTTAGCCATGCGATGAATTGAGCGCAAATAAATCGCAGTTTAGAGCCCAGCTGCATATTGAGTTTGCGTAGGTATTTCATCGGGGCGTCGTAGCTTGGGTTAAGTACCACGATACATTCACCAATCATCAAACCGTTTTTTGTGCCACCCAAACTTAACATATCCACGCCTGTATCTTTGATGTCTTGTAGTGTGCAATTTAAATAAGCGCACGCATTGGCAAGCCTTGCGCCGTCTATATATACCGCAAGATTTGATGCGTGAGCCGTTTGGGTGATGGCGGTTATTTCTGCCAAGCTGTAACACGTCCCAAGTTCGGTGGTTAAACTAAGATACACCACCGCGGGTTGGGCGCTGTGTTCGTTGCCAAGGCGGTGCAATTCTTGGCTGATGAGCGCTGGGGTTAATTTGCCGTCATCGGTGGCAATGCTTAACAGTTTTAAGCCGCCAATGTATTCGGGGGCGTTGATTTCGTCGTTATTTATGTGGGCGCTAGTAGCGCAAAGTACCGCCCCAAAACGTGGGGTCAATGCTGACAAAGCGGTGATGTTTGCTCCTGTGCCATTAAATACGGGATAACACGTCGCCTGCGTGCCAAAGTGTTGTTGGATAAGGCTTTGTAAAGTTTGGCTGTAGGGGTCTGCGCCATAAGCTTTGGCGTGTCCGTGATTGGCGTGGCTGATGGCTTGTAATACGGCAGGGTGTATGCCCGAGTAGTTGTCAGAAGCAAAGCTTATCATAAAGCGTCCTAAAATTTTTTTTTAAAAAAAGTTTACCGCCAAACCAAGCATTTGACGGTAATAATGATGGCACAAAAAGTCAAGATTAGGCGCTTAGGGCTTTTTTGACCAGTCCTGAAATCACGGCAGGATCGGCTTGTCCTGAAGTTTTGTCTTTGACGGCGTTCATGACTTTGCCCATGTCTTTCATGCCCGATGCGCCAAGCTCGCTGATGGTGGCGGCGATGATGGCGTTTAGTTCGTCTTCGGACAGCTGTGCGGGCAAAAATTCGCTGATGATGGCAATCTCAAATTGTTCTTTGCTTGCCAAATCTTCACGTCCATTTTGTTGATAAATGGTCAGTGATTCATTTCGCTGTTTGATTTGTTTTTGTAATAATGCCAATACGCCTTTGTCGTCTAGGGTAATTTGTTCATCAATTTCAATTTGTTTGATGGCGGCTTGTACATTGCGCAGCAGTTTTACTTTGTCCATTTCTTTGGCTTTCATGGCAGTTTTAACTGCTTCGGTTAGGGTTTCTTTTAGTGTCATAGGGTGCTCCAAATAAAACTTATCAATGGTTATTATAAATAATTTATTTTTTAAATACAATCATTGAAAAGCTAAGCCAAACATTTATTTAATGTCATCGCCAGATAAATTATGATGTGCCTGACAGCCAAATAAATAACACGCCCAAAAATACCCCAAATGACTTTTGACATCAATCATGGCATCATCAGGATTTCCTTGTGATAAAAGTCTTTGATGATGGGCGATGTTTTCTTGATGGAAGGTGAGTATTTCTTGATGGTTTTTGATGTCTTTATCTTGCCAATTTGGATTAAAAGACGCTTTTTCTTTGTTAAGCTCGTTTATTTCATGTTGTAATTCAAGCGTGATTTTATTTTGCCAAAGCGTTGGGTAATGCTGATGAATTAATTGCCAAATTTTTTGATGGCTAAGATGTAATGTTTCTATGTCAAAAGTCTTAGGACTGCAAAGCCCAAGCAAATCAAAACAGTTTTGGGCATCATCAAGCAGGGCATAAAGATTTGCCATGTCTAAATCATCGGCGGTTTGGCGCAGTTTGATAAGGGGCATTAATTCATCAACGTTTGTCTTTTTGCCAACAAGTAAATAATAATACGCATGATTTAATAAAATTTTATAATGCCATTCATCAATCATATCAACTTTTTGATGAATGACATCTAAGTTTTGATAAGCAAATGCAATGTCTTGATACAATTCATCAAATAAACGCTCAACATTCATCATTTGACCTGTCATGATTTTACTGATGATGATGTTATTTTTAAGAAAAATGCATTTATCAAATTGGCTGTATTGATGTTGTTTTGGCAGTAATTTAAAGTTATCAATAGCGATTTGGCTCACATTGATGATTTTATGATGTCTTTCTTGGCTAATGTGATTGGGATTGTCTATTTGTCCTGTGCTAAATAATATCTGTGCATAAGTGGCATAAGGATAAAAGGCGGTGGTTTTTATTTCATGAATGCGGCTGATGACCGCCAAAGCGTCTTGATATTTGCCATATTCGGCTGCCAAAAAGTACGCATAATTATTGATGGTAACGGCGGTAGCTTTTGTTTGATAAGCCTTTTTTAGATAATCCAAATCTTTATTGCCATCAGGGTAGTGGATATAATAGATGGCGATGGCTGATAAAATGGTTTCGTCGTGGGGCGAATTGTCGTGTGTCGCCAATAATTGTTCTAATTGTCCTAATTGTTTAAGGTGTGTCATTTATTTAACTCAAGCAGCCTGTCATACACTTCCCCCTTTTTTAGTCCCAACACGTCCGCCACCACACCAGCGGCTTTTTTGGGTGGCAGTACTTTGGCAAGGGCGAGTAGCCATACGTCATATTCGCTGGTGGTTTGCTGTTGGGGATTGCCTGCCACCACAAGCACGATTTCGCCACGCTGCTGATTGGGGTCGTTTTGGACAAAGGCGAGTAAATCGGCAAGGGGCAGTTTTTTGATGGTTTCAAACGTTTTGCTGATTTCACGACAAAGCGCCGCTTCACGAGCACTGCCAAACACGCCAACCATGTCCGTCAAACAGTCAATGATGCGGTGTGGTGCTTCATAAAAAATCAAGGTTTCAGGCTTATTTGCCATCTCTTGTAGGGCTTTTTGTCGTCCTACCGCTTTGGCGGGCAAAAACCCCATAAAGCTAAATTTGTCCGAAGGCAGTCCCGATACCGACAGCGCCCCAATCAGTGCACACGCCCCCACGATGGGTACAACCGTAATGCCTGCTTGGTGGGCGGCTTTGACCAAACGAAAACCAGGGTCGGAGATGAGCGGTGTGCCTGCGTCTGAAATCAAGGCGATGGTTTGTCCTTGGCGCAATTTTTCTATGAGTTTGTCGGTTTGGCTGTCGGCATTATGATCGTGGTAGGCGATGGTGGGCGTGGTGATGTTAAAAAAATTCAGCAATTTGCCACTGGTGCGTGTGTCTTCGCAAGCGATGATGTCCACGCTTTTTAGCGTGTCTGTTGCCCGAGTGGTCATGTCAGATAGGTTGCCGATGGGGGTCGCCACCACATATAAAGTACCAAAAGTCATGACAGCTCCTGTGCGTCGGTGTCGGCGGTGGTGATTTGTGCTGTATCTAGATGTAGCCAAGTACCTAGCACTTGTGCCAATTCATCAACGCCTTGTCGTTTTAGGGCGCTAAATAATTGTATGGAAAACGGCAAATCCAGCATCTGTAGCTGTTTTTTGACCTGCAAAAGAGCGGTTTTGGCAGCGCCATATTTGAGTTTGTCGGCTTTGGTCAGTAAGACGTGTACGGGCAGCTGACCGTCTTTTGCCCAGTGGAGCATTTGCTCATCAAAATATTTTAGCCCGTGGCGAATGTCGGTCAATAGTATCAGTCCAGCCAGACTTTGGCGATTGACCAAATACGCTTCTAGCTCTTTTTGCCATTTGATTTTCATGGCTTCAGGGACAGACGCATAACCATAGCCGGGCAAATCCACAATACGAGCGTCTGTTCGTCCCACTTCAAAAAAGTTGATCATTTGTGTGCGACCGGGGGTTTTGGACGAACGGGCAAGCTGTTTTTGTTGGGTGATGGTGTTAATGGCGGACGATTTGCCAGCGTTTGAGCGTCCTGCAAACGCCACTTCAAACCCAAAGTCGGGCGGACACAGCTTAAAAGTGGGGGCGGACAAGGTGAAAGTGGTTTGGTGGAGCTGTTTTAGATAAAATTCGTTCATGATAAATGTGGTTTGTGGGTGATTGGTTAAAGTGTATCATGAAGCAAGGCTTTTTGCTTGGGTTTGTGAATTTGTAAAATTAAGTAGCTAAATTAAAGTTAAAAACGGCTCAATGTAGAACCGTTTTTTTTGTTGGTGGTCTAAACGGCAGCCAGCGCCTGTTCAAGGTCAGACAACAAATCATCAATATGCTCAATGCCAATAGACAGTCGCACCATGTCTTCGCTGACACCTGCCGACGCAAGTTCTTCGGCATTTAGCTGGCGGTGTGTGGTGGTGGCAGGGTGGCACGCCAAACTTTTGGCATCACCAATATTGACAAGGCGTGTGAACAGTTTAAGTGCGTCAATAAATCTTGCGCCGCCTTCTTTACCGTCTTTTACCCCAAAGGATAAGATGGCAGATGGCGTGCCTTTGACGTATTTTTTGGCAAGTTCGTGTTGGGGGTGTGTAGGCAGTCCTGCATAATTGACCCAATTGACTTTGGGGTGATTTTGTAAAAACTCTGCCACTTTTTGGGCGTTAAAGGTGTGGCGTTCCATACGCAGGCTCAGTGTCTCAAGCCCTTGCAAAATCAAAAACACATTCATCGGACTGATGGCTGAGCCAGTATTGCGTAGTGGCACAACACGAGCCCGAGCGATGAACGCCAAATTGCCCAAGGCTTCTACATAATTGACCCCGTGATAACTGGGATCGGGCGTGTTTAGGCAGGCAAATTTTTCAGGATAATCACCCCAAGGAAAGTTACCACTGTCCACGATGACCCCGCCAATGCTGGTGCCGTGTCCGCCAATGTATTTGGTGAGTGAGTGCACCACAATGTCCGCCCCGTGTTCAAACGGCTTAAGTAAAGCAGGTGTGGCAACGGTATTGTCCACCACCACAGGCACGCCGTGAGCGTGGGCGATTTGGCTGATGGCTTGTAAATCTATGATGTTGCCAAGGGGATTGCCGATGGATTCTACAAACACAAGTTTGGTGCGGTCGTCTATTTTGTCCGCCAAAGTGCTTGGGTTGTTGCCATCAAAAAAACGCACGTCTATGCCTTGCTTGGGCAAAGTGTGTGCAAATAAATTGTAAGTACCGCCATATAACTGACTGACCGACACGATGTTATCACCACATTCGGTGATGGTTTGTATGGCGTAGGTGATGGCGGACATGCCACTGGCAACCGCCAACGCTCCAACGCCCCCTTCTAAGGCGGTCATACGGGCTTCAAGTACGGCGGTGGTGGGGTTCATGATGCGTGTGTAGATGTTGCCTTGCACCTTTAAATCAAACAAATCCGCCCCATGTTGGGTGTTGTCAAAGGCATAAGACGTGGTTTGATAAATCGGTACGGCAACAGCTTTGGTGGTTGGTTCAGGGCTGTAGCCTGCGTGTATGGCAAGGGTTTCGTCTTTCATAAATTATCCTTAAATATGACAAATGTAATAACATGACAAGATAAAGTAATAGTATAGCCAAAAACCGTCCATGCTACAACTTGCCACTTTTACAAAAAATAGCTTTGCAATTTGATACAAACCTTGCATAATAAAAAACCGATAACCAACTTTTGGAAATCACATCATGAAAAAACGAGTATCTTTGGCATTGTTGGTGGTGGCGACAACACTGATAAATCCAGCGTTTGCCGATGTTGCTGGCACTTACCAAAAATCGTGTGCCGCCTGTCATGACAGTGGTGCGCTCAATGCCCCCAAAAAAGGCGACAAAGCCACATGGCAACGCCTAAAATCCCAAAAAGGTATGCCACAGCTTATCAAATCTACCCGTCAAGGTATGCCACAAATGCCTGCCAAAGGGCTTTGCCAGACGTGTAGCGACAAAGATTTTGAAGATTTGATTAATTATATGGCAAACTAAATTTGCGTGATGACTGGGGCTAGGTTTGTTGTAAATTTGCTCAAATCTAACAGAATGCAAAAAAATATTGCTAAAACCACAATTTTTGTAGGAAAATTTGCTCAACTCTTGATATAATAGCCGACAGTGCGAAAAATGTAATTTGTCAGATCAACAAGACAGTGATGACATCAACAAAACCCAAGACGTGGGGCAAGTGCCCCAGTAGTTAGTAGGAAATTGTTATTATGAAACCTGCAAAAAAAGCCACTTTAGCCAAAGTTATCCTTGCAACAGGATTTGGTTTTGCCAGTCTAACCGCCAGTGCAGCCGTAACCGTTCCTAGCTACAATATTGAAGCAGGTAAGGCGATTGCAGAAGCTAACTGTGCGGCGTGTCATGGTGCAAACGGTGTATCAGCGGTACCTTCTCAGCCCAACCTTGGTGGTCAAGGCGTGAAGTACCTATATAAACAGTTGGTGGATTTTAAAACTCAAGCCCGTCGCAACGGTATCATGGAAGCCCAATTAAAAGGTCTTACCCAACAAGACCTAGCGGACGTGGCAGGCTATTATGCCAGTCAAGCCCCTTGGCTACCAGGTTATGGTAACAAAGCCACCAACGCCGCCGCTCATAAACTTTATCTAGGTGGCGACAAAACTCGTGGCGTGATTCCATGTGCGGGCTGTCATGACCCCAAAGGTGGTGGTAATGAGTGGGCGGTATTCCCACGTCTGGGCGGACAACACGCCACCTATCTTGCCACTCAGCTTAAGATGTTCCGTGCGGCAGGACGTGAAGATGATGTCAGCAGCGATCAAATGCGTACCAATGATGCCGCCAAAAAAGGCGAAAAAGGTATGATGCAGATGGTTGCCGCCAAACTGTCTGACAAAGACATCAAAATTTTGTCTGAATTTTTGTCTGCGGTACACTAATTCTACAATATTGCAAAAAGCCCCCATTGTGGGGTTTTTTGTTGCGTTAAATATCTTGTCATAAAAACGCCAAGCTCATCAAGGGGCGAAATTGGTGAAAACTTTCTGCCTTATGTTACAATAGGGCAATTTGGATTATTGGTTGGATTATGTTTTATCGTTACGGCGTGTTTTTTGTGGCGTGTGCCTTGCCACTATTATTTATCGGACAGCTTGCTCCAAGTATGGCGCATGAATTGGATTTTTGGTTGCTTTGGCTTGTGGCGATGACCTTGGTGGGGTTGCCGGTATTGTTTGCTGAATTTGCTTTGTCTGCCAGAAGTGGTACTGCTCCGTGGCAGGGTATGCAAAAACTGACCCGAGAAGCCGACGCTAAGATGATTTGGCGTGTTTTTGCGGGGCTTTCTGTGCTTGTGTGTATGCTCATCGCTGCCAGTATTACCGCTCGGGTTGGGGCGGGGATGTTGGTGCATTTACCCCAAGTCAAATTGCCTGTGCCTAGTATCGGATTAAGTGCAGGACTGATGGTAGTTGTGCTTATTTTGACCTTATTAAAAGGGCGACTGTTGCCTGTGGGTTTGGCGATTGTGATACTTGGCGCATTGGTGTCCTTGTTTGATGGTGGCTTAACCAGTGGTGTTACTGTGCCTGTGATGACCGATGTTTCTTTGTCTGAGTGGGGTCGGGCGGTGTCGCTGGCTTTATTGTCGGTGGGTGTGGGTACAGGGCTGTACTGGTTTGGATCAACGGGGGCGACCAGTGTGATTTACCAACACAAAAAATCGCTGACAGGGTTTATTTTTCCTGTTTGGCTAACACAGATTATTTTTGGTTCGTTTGCACTATTGGCAGGTAGCGCCTTTGTAACACCCACGTCATTTTTGCTGTCGGCTCTTGGTATGCTTTTGGTGGCAAGCTTTTTGGGTTATTATGCCATCAGTCAGCTTATCGTTCGTTTTGGACTGTTGATGGGGGCGGGGCTTGGCGTGGTAGGTCTATTGGCTTTTAGCGTCATTCCTGCAAAAGTGGTGCTGGTACTGCTTGTGGTGCTTAGCTTGATTGCTGTGCTAACTTTGGCAGTATTTTCTGGTTTTGTGATGAAAATCAGTCATTTGCGTAAAACCTTTAATTTTAAAAGCGAAGGGCGTTATAACATTTGGCGAATTTTGGTACGAATTTTGGTACCGCTTGCTTTGATACTTGCCTTGGTTGGCTGGGTGATGGAATGGCTCAAATAACGGTGGCGGTGGCTTATGTGGGGCTTGAAACGCAGTATTATCATAAACTGCAAGTGGTGTTTGGCACCAATGTGTATCAAGCCTTACAATTAAGCGGGGTGCTTGCTTTGCCTTGCTTGGCTGATGTGGCGGTATGGTGTCAAGAAAATCAGGACAATGACCCCAATCACAAGGCGTGGTATGTGGGTATTTATAGTCAAAAATGCCGACTAGACAGCGTATTGCAAGAAGGCGATAGGGTAGAAATTTATCGTCCTTTATCGTCTGATCCGATGGCAAAACGCAAAGTCAAATCCAAAAAAGCCAAATCGGCTAGCTGATGAAAATTTAACCGCTTATCCATACAATCCTGCCAGTTGGTGGGATTTTTGGTTTTTGGGCTTGCGGGGGGGGGAGTGAAACATTATAATTATTATTACCCTAGCATAGTTTATTTGAAATTTAAATTGTTATTTCTTATAAATTATGTTAGTAAATTGTAAATAAAATTTTAGTGGATAGTATTTTATTAATACTGCAAGTTTTTTGCCAAGTTATTCATTCATCGTTTTAAAGAGAATTTTATGTCATCAGAAAATATTGCCCAGTTTAAACATAAGTGTTTGTTGATTACCATTACCAGAGATGATTATGACTTGTACCACCAAGTGCGCTCTGCGTGGAGAATAAATATTGAAAGAGCTAGGGAGTATCCCTATGTGATGGCAGTTCAAGGCGGTGTCATAAGAGATGTTTATGAGCCAACCGAATGGAGACAAGCAACCAGTGCCAATTTTCCAGAATATGCAGATAGAGGTGACTATCCTGAGCGTTGTGGATTCGTAGGTAAATTGGCGACTGATGATATTCGCTTGCAGTATATTGGTAAAAAAGTGCCTGATGAATATCGTGGTCAGTTTCCTGTGCGATATATAGATATTTAATTGAAAGATGCAAATGTTGGACTATATTATTAGTCCAACTATGTATACCAATAATAGGCTTTAATGATATAGGATTTAGAATGTCTAAAAAAGAATCTGATGATGGTTTTGGTAGTTTCTTGGTTGTGCTAATTGGTATTGGTTATTTTTGTTGGGATTATTTAGTTAATTTTGTTTCAAAAAATTGGTTTTGGATATTGATCGTTGTTTTTGGACTAATATTTTTGGTTTCATTTTTAAAATATAAAATCAATGAGAGAAAATATCAACGTTTAATGAATAAATATCATGATGATGATGTGGTAAGTGGTATTATGGGTAACAAGGTTTGGCGGGGTCAGACTGCTGAACAGCTTTTTGATTCTTGGGGTGACCCAGAGGTTAAAGATATTAAGGTATCAAAATATAAACGTATTGAAATATGGAAATATGGCAGGATTAATAAGAGAAGCTTTAAGAGTAAGGTTACGCTTGAAAATGGTATTGTTGTTGGGTATGAAGTTTGATTGATAATAAAAATTACCATCTAAAAAATAACACCCCATTTTACACAGGGTGTTATTTTATTGCCTAATTTGCGCTAAAACTTATAGCAAATGCGCAATCGCATCACGCTCATCGGTCAGCTCTTTTAGGGTGATGTTGATACGCTCTTGGCTAAAGTCGTCGATCTCTAGTCCTTGAACGATGGTGTATTCACCGTTTTCACAAGTTACAGGGAAACCAAACATCACGCCTTCAGGAATGCCATAAGAACCGTCAGATGGGATACCCATGGTTACCCACTCGCCATCAGTGCCTAGCGCCCAATCACGCATATGGTCAATGGCGGCGTTGGCGGCAGAAGCTGCTGATGACAAGCCACGAGCTTCGATGATGGCAGCGCCACGTTTGCCTACGGTAGGCAAGAATACATTGGCGTTCCATTCTTGGTCGTTGATCATGTCTTTGACGCTTTCGCCATCAATGGTGGCAAAACGGTAGTCGGCGTACATGGTTGGGCTGTGGTTGCCCCAAACGGTTAATTTTTTGATGTCTTTAACAGCTTTACCAGTTTTTTTGGCAACTTGGGTTAAAGCACGGTTGTGGTCAAGACGTAGCATGGCGGTGAAGTTTTTGGCAGGTAGGTCTGGCGCTGACTTCATGGCGATGTAAGCGTTGGTATTGGCAGGGTTGCCGACCACCAGTACTTTGACATCACGGCTTGCCACATCGTTTAGGGCTTTGCCTTGAACGGTGAAGATTTTGGCGTTTTCTTGTAAAAGGTCGGCACGCTCCATACCAGGTCCACGGGGACGAGCGCCAACAAGCAGGGCATAATCAGCGTCTTTGAATGCCACATTAGGATCGTCAGTGCCAATCACGTCCACAAGAAGTGGGAAAGCACAGTCATCAAGTTCCATGATAACGCCTTGTAGGGCTTGCTGGGCTTTTTCAACAGGGATTTCTAATAATTGTAGGATAACGGGTTGATCTTTGCCCAACATTTCGCCTGAAGCGATACGAAATAGTAGGCTGTAGCCGATTTGACCTGCTGCACCAGTTACTGCAACACGAACGGGTTGTTTGCTCATTGGATTGTCCTTAAACAGTGAAAAAACTTGTGATTTGTAATTGCTAAAATCCACAAAAATTACAAAATCGTCCTAGTTTAGCACTTTTAACCACAAACCGCAAAGGCTTTTTGGCTTACAAATTGGGATAAAAACGCCCCAAGCCAAGATGGTGGAGCGTTTGGTTTTGGTCTTACCAAGCAGGCGATACGTTACCCATGCGCTGACTGATGGCGATGGGTTTGCCCATCAATGCGCCATAAATGGTGGCGTTTTCCATGACGTGTTTGACATAATCACGGGTTTCTGTATAAGGAATGGCTTCTACATATTGGTCAGCGCCAATGGTGCCGTGTTTGGGTAGCCATTTGACCGCCGCCCCCGGCCCTGCGTTATAGCCTGCACTGGCAACGGCAAGCTGTCCGCCTGATTTGCTTGCCAAATCGTTCAAAAACCAAGTGCCATAACGAATGTTGGTGTCGGGGTTGCTCATGTTGCCGGCGCTTTCTCCCATACCACGAGCGATTTGTTTGGCGGTGTTTGGCATGATTTGCATGAGTCCGCCAGCACCTACCCCCGAGCGAGCGTTGGGCTGAAAACGGCTTTCTTGACGCATGATGCCATACGCCCACGCAGGGTCAATCCCGACATTTGCGCTGTGATAAGTAACGCTGTCATAATAAGGCATGGGGTGGCTGATCGCTCCTGCACGAATGTCGGGCGAGCTTTCCATGGCATAAATGCTGCGTGTATATACCCCCATGTCGTGGGCTTTTTTGGCGGCAGCGATGATTAGGGCTTTATCGCCTTTTTTGTTGGCGTTGCGTACTGCCCAGTTCCATTCACGTCCGATATGCTCTGGATTTGCGTTATTTTGCATTAATAAAAATGCTCTGGCAAAATAAGGATCTTGCATGACACGGGCGTGATCACGGGCAGAAATGTGTGGCATTTGATTACCGCCGATGTCTTGGAGCGTCAGACGCTGACCCAATCTGTCTTTGGCAAGCAGTCCATAATAATCAATGCCTGTCGCCAAAGTGCTATAAATGCTGCGAGCCTGTGATTGTCTGTTTGTGTGTTCGTAGGCACGAGCCAGCCAATATTGCCAAACCCTTTGACCTGCTTTGTCCACGCTCATCGCTTCAATGGCATACGCCACGTCTTGCCACTGGCTAAAATAAATGGCAACTTGGGCATAATCTTCGGCTTCTTCGTAGTTGAAAGGTTCGCCACGGCTACTGCGAAACCAATTAACCGCTTCAATGTTAAAACCATCATCGGTATTCATGTTCATGCGTTTGACAGCGATACTGCGCCATGCATAGCGTTTTGCCATGTCAGAAAGCAGTTTTTGTGAGCGCATTTGGTCTTGATTGATGTCATAAGTCAGCTGTGTGGACGCTTGCCAGTAGGACTTGTGTGCCAATTGACTGATGGCATAAATGTATAGGTATTGGTTGGTTTGGCTATAAGGCTGCATACCAAACTGGGTAAGAAAGGCGTTGGGGTTATTGCGAATGTCGTTTAGGATACTGTAATCAATCGCCAAATTGAGCGAGCGAGCCAAGCTGACGATGTCGCTGAGTTTGTTGATTGGGGCGTTTTTGCTGGATAATTGGCGGTTGTCAATGCGCATCATGCGGATAAGCTGTTCGTGCTTATCGGTGGGGGTAATGCGGGGGTTATTAACCATTTCACTGGCAAGCTTGTCGCACAAAGACTGTTTGATTTGGGTGTTTAGCCACACTTCGGATTTTTGGTTTAGGGCTCGAGAATCGCCTGCGCCATTAAAGCCAAGCCCGATGGCACAGCTTTCAGAAGCGTCAGCATTTTCAATGGAATGCGCCACCGCACGCACAGACGCATAATCGCTTTGGCGGGCTTTGGCTTCGGCATAATCTGCCGCCAGTTTTTCGCCCATGACGGTGCTAGGGTATTGCTCTACAAAGCGGTTGATGGTGTCGGGCGATTGACTTTCCAAATTATAATTTAAACGCCAGTAAGTTGGGTACATGGCAAACAGCGTGCCTTGCATATTTTGTTCGTATTGGTACATGGCGTTTGGACTGCTTTTTTGGCGTTCGGCTTCCATAAATTGGTAAACGCTGCTGTCATAACTGTAATCGTTGGCGCAAGCGACCAAAGCTGATGATAAAAATGTGCCAGACAAAGCGGCATAAATACAAAAAGTGCGTTTACTTAATTTCATAAAAAAACCTAAAGATATAAAATTTGTCTAGCTTATCAAATTAGTTTTGCCTGTGTCCATCAAGTTGTATAGAAGTTGTAAAAGAATGGGGGCGAGTTTCGTGGCACTTGGGCAATCGTGGTATAATTATCAGTTTGCTAAAAATTCATATTTTAAGCCCTTGGAGAAAACCATGACCGCTCAAACCTTTAACCCAAAAACCGACAAAGCCGCCACTTCCCCAAATCAAGCATATCAAAGCCAATTACATCAAATCAGTGAACCAAATCCCACAGCCGCCCCCACAAATGCCCAATCTGCCCCCAAAAAAGTTTATATCGTAACTCAAGGCTGTCAAATGAACGAATACGACAGCCAAAAAATGGGCGATGTGCTTGGCGACAGTCATGGCATGGTGATTACCGATGACATCAATGACGCTGATGTTTTGCTGATGAATACTTGCTCTATTCGTGAAAAAGCCCAAGAAAAAGTCTTTAGTGAGTTGGGTCGCTGGCGCAAACTCAAAGAAAAAAACCCCAATTTGGTGATCGGTGTGGGCGGCTGCGTGGCTTCTCAAGAAGGCGACAATATCCAAAAACGTGCGCCGTATGTGGACATGGTATTTGGCCCGCAAACTTTGCACCGCTTGCCAGAATTGTACGAAAAATCCACCAAACAACAAAGCCAACTTCCCAAAAACCGCATTGGTGTGGTTGATGTGTCTTTTCCCAGTATTGAAAAATTTGACTTTTTGCCCGAGCCAAGAATAGAAGGCTACAAAGCGTTTGTCTCTGTCATGGAAGGCTGCTCCAAATACTGTTCATTTTGTGTCGTTCCCTACACTCGTGGCGAAGAACTTTCTCGCCCTTTGGACGATGTGCTTGCTGAAATTGACAGCCTTGCCGAGCAGGGCGTGCGTGAAATTAATTTATTGGGACAAAACGTCAATGGCTATCGTGGCGAAAAAGACGATGGCACGATTTGTCGTTTCAGTGAACTTTTGCATTATGTGTCGCACATTGATGGCATTGAGCGTATTCGTTATACCACAAGCCACCCTTTGGAATTTACCGATGACATCATTGAAGCGTATCGCAGCATTCCAAAACTGGTGTCGCATTTGCATTTGCCCATTCAAAGCGGCTCAAACAACATTTTGTCCGCCATGAAACGCAATCATACCGTGGACATTTATATAGAGCAAATTCGTAAACTAAGACAAATTCGTCCCGATTTGCATTTGTCCAGTGATTTTATCATTGGTTTTCCTAACGAAAGTGATGAAGATTTTAACGACACCTTACAGCTTGCCAAAGATTTGGATTTTGATCATTCCTACAGTTTTATTTATTCCAAACGCCCTGGCACGCCCGCCAGCGAGTTGCCCGACAACGTCAGCCTAAGCACCAAAAAAGAACGACTGGCAACTTTCCAAGAAGTCATCAAAGCGTCCACCTTTGCCAAAACTGCGGCGATGGTCGGACAAACGGTGCGTGTACTGGTAGAAGAACTAGCCAATCGCAGAGATGGCTATTTGCACGGCACGGCAGACAACACCCGCTCGGTGATTTTTAAGGGCGATACGGCGCTGCTTGGCAAATTTGTCATGGTACACATCACTTGCGCCATCAGTATGCATTTGGTAGAAGGTGAGCTTGTGGAAGTGCTTGGCTGATGAGTATGCTGCCACCTGTGCCACCGCCATCACCACAAGAAATGTTTGAGCGTGCCAAAAGTGTGGTATTTTATCAAGACGAAATACTAAAAACGCTGACTTTGCAGTTGTATTATCACCTAAAACTTAGGTATTTGCACCGCAAGTTGGCATACCAAGCCGCAAATCGTGGTCAAGATTATCAGACATTTTTGGCAAAACAAAAACTAGAAGATTTGCCCCCGACCATCAGCAAAAACCCAATTTTCATCACAGGAAAAACAGGATCAGGCAAAACGCACGTCATCAAACAGCTTTGTCAGATGTTCGGGGTGAATTTTTTAAGCATTAACAGTAATCAAATTTCCAGTAGTGGCTACAAGGGCAGCACCTTGATGGATTATGGCGAGATCTTAAAAACTAAGGCTGGCAGTCTTGCCGATGATCATCCGTATTTTGCCGATCAAGAAATTGAATTTTCGGTCATATTTTTTGATGAATTTGATAAGCTGTTTTTAGACGATGAAGGGGCGAATTTACACATTTATCAACGTGCAATCATCAATGAACTTTT
This sequence comes from Moraxella sp., assembly GCA_041781275.1. Taxonomy (GTDB): domain Bacteria; phylum Pseudomonadota; class Gammaproteobacteria; order Pseudomonadales; family Moraxellaceae; genus Moraxella. The sequence goes on along the minus strand of JBHAZZ010000021.1, from coordinate 3,280 downwards.
GACCATTTTTGAAGGCACATCAGACTTTCCCGTCAAAGAAAACACCAGTGTGCCATCGGCAAATATGCTGTTTATTTTGGGTGGTAGTTTTAGCTTGCACCAAAAAGAAGTCAAGCCGTCCATTGGGTTTATTGAACAAAATCAAACCGTGCATTTGCCCACCGATCAATTAAAACTGGGCGAACTTGGATTGCCTGACGAGCTGGCGGGGCGTATCAGTCAAATTTTGGTCATGAAAACGTTGGACGGCGAGATGTTAAAGGACATTTTGTTAAACAGCCCCACGTCGCCTTATGTTGCATTCAGTAAACGTCTGATGATGGAAGATTGTACAGCGCAAATAGACGAAGCATTGCTGGACGTGCTACTAAAACAGCAGCATGAGTCCATTGAAAAATTTGGCGTGCGTGGTCTATATCAAGGTTTTAACACTCTGCCACAAGTGCAAGATGTGCTGTTTGATGCGGTGGGCAGTCCATATCATCATTATAAAATTGACGTGTCAGGATTTACCAAAGAGTACCGTCCGCCTGTGGCTTTGAATGTTCTTTTTGAGCCTGATACGCCTTTTGATGTTGTGCCTAGTGGTTCTTGGGCTCAGGTTGTGGAGCTGCCCAGTCAATTTGTCAGTCAGCCAGTCAAACCTAAACAAAGTTATGATTATGACGAAGACAATATGCCTTTTTAGGGAATTTGGTCTTGCTTGGTGGTCAGCTTGCCTGAACATTTCCCACAGTCATCAACAGTGCTTTAAATTACCTAAAATTTCCTTAAGATGAAATGCCAAAAATTCATTGTTTGCTCATCACATCAAACACAGGCGGTAAGCTTTTTTGCTGGGCTTCCTTGGCGGTTAAACGCCCCAAAGACAGTCCCTTGATGATGGATAGCTCTTTGATTGCTTTGCGTTTTTTGCGATACAGTCCCACGGGAATCATACGAGCAAATTCAAATAATTGCAAATAGCTTTCTTCGTCGCCATCAAACTCATCGTTTTCGTCAGGGCGAATGCTGGCAATTTTGGCAAGGTAGGCGATTTGTTCTTTTTCTTCGTCGTTTAGGTTGATTTCTGCCACACCAAGCCCTGTGATAAAGCCGCCCGCCCAGTCTTTAAGCGCCATAAAACGTTCGGACAAAGGGTGTTCGTCATCGGGCAGTAAAGGCTCATAAGTGTAGGCGTCATCTTGGTCTTTTAGCATAAAACTGACGTCTTCGCTGTAATCGGTCAATAACGTCAAAGCGTCCGTTTCAAGGGGAGTAAACCCAAGTTCATCAAGCAAAAGCGCCCAAGTATCACCATCGGCAGGTAGGCATACGGTCATGACAGCGGTCATGATTCCGTGCAGTTCGCTGATAGAAATGTCGCTCCAATAAGTGAACGCTTGTTGCCAATCATTATAACCTGAAAAATCGTCATTCATAAGTCAAAAATATTCTTAATGGGGGTTCAATGGTTAAATGACTACAAATTGTTAAAACTCAAGGTAAATTTTTAAAAAATTTTAACAAACTTTTTTAGTTAAATGATTAAAATATGATAAAATCGCCCTTTTAAGAGTTTTTCGTAGGAACGTGTATGCTTGCTCAACTACAGCTACTTGAACAGAACATTGTCGAACTTAAAGATCGCTACCACATTACCGCTACTGAATTGATTAATCTAAAAAATCGTTTGGCGTCCGATACGACCAGTGATGAAATAAACAGACTACAAACCGAACTTGCCACCGCTCGTAAGGCGCTAGAAACATCAAACGAATCGGTAGCAACGTTAGAGCGCACCAATGTTGCCCTAGAAAAACAAATCAATGAGCTTTGTGAGCAAAACCGTCAGTTATCCATCAAAAACCAAGAACTAGAAAACAAAACCGCCCTTGCCATTAGCCGTGCTGAAGTGATTCAAGATTGGCTGACCAACATTGATAATAGTGCGGTATAAATGACCTTATGTTGAAGTTTTGACAGTATTTAGTAGGAAAACCCATGACTATCCCCGCAAATTTGGCACTGGCATTTGGTGCCAGACAAACCATGAAACCCCAAGCGATGGCGATGTCCGCTCAAGCGCAGACACAAACCACCACGCCCCCAAAAGCACAGCCTACAGCGCCTGCCAAGCCCCAAGAGTTTGCCCAAGCTGCCCCCAAAGCTCAAGCCCAAGCCCAAACTCAAACACAAGATCAAGTTCAAACTCAAGCTCCAGTTCAAGCCCAAGATCAAACAAAAGTTCAAACCCAAGCCGTTCAAACACCAAGCACAGAAAATCCAAAATCTGGATCCATTTCGTCCACGGCTCAACCAGATACCAAGGCTGATATGTCCAACAAACCCAAAATTACGCCAGCAAAACCCATTCAAAAACCAACCGTTGCGCCCGTAGATGTCAATATTGCAGGGTCGTATCATCGCATTATGTGCCCCAGTGATGAAGTGGCAGGGTTAGAAGAAGCCGCCGCTTATGTCAATGACAAAGTCCGTGAAATTCGCCAAGCCATGAAAGGCAGAAGTCCAAGTAACGAAGAGTTGTTGGTTTTGACGTGTCTGGAGCTGTATGATCAATACAAAAGCGTCAAAGACAGCGAACGTCAGCGGATTTTGGAGCAAGAAGACTCCTTGAACCTTATCCAAAAAATGCTCAAAGAGCTTCGTGCTACCTTATAAATCAAGGTTTGCCACATCATCAAAAGCCGTATTTAGCGGCTTTTTGTGTTTTTGGCGCTATTGATGGTTTGGGACTGATTTGGTAAAAAAAAGGATAAGTGATGAATTTTCATACAACAAAAACAAGTACTTGGGCGATTTGGCTTTTGGTGGCGATAGCTTCTTTGATTTTGATGACGACATCAGGCATTCGTATGTCTTTGGGGCTGTTTATTGAGCCCATCACACACATGGGGACGGTCAGTGTCGTACAAATCAGTTTTGCGCTAGCGGTAACGCAGCTGATGTGGGGCGTTTCGCAGCCCATTGTTGGGGCGGTGGCGGACAAATTTGGCGCATTGACGGTGCTGATGGGTGGTACGCTGCTTTTGGCGATTGGTTGTGCGCTTGTGCCGTTTTTATTGTCAAAATGGGGGCTGGTGCTGACGCTTGGGGTACTGGTGGCGTTTGGCGCAGGAGCGGGCAGTTTTTCAGTGTTGATGGGGCAGGTGGCAAACACTGTGCCTGCCAGCAGTCGGGGGCTTGCGTCAGGGGTGATTAATGCAGGTTCATCGTTTGGGCAATTTTTGTTTGCGCCATTGGTGCAGTGGCTGATTGCGCTGCCGCTACTTGGCAAAGG